>JBOHQB010000237.1:0-3805 GCA_050731995.1 Candidatus Rokuibacteriota bacterium | reverse complement strand
GGCCACAGCAGCGAGCAACCGGGTCGCCTCCGCGCAGAAGTCGTCGACGGGGGCCGACGTCGGCGCCGCCACGTGCACGACGGCATCCGCGGTCAGGAGGCCATCGTCGACGATCTGTCCGGGCGTGGCGTCGTGCCGGCGCAGATAGGCGATCGACGCCGGGGGCGGCGCCGCTCGCGGCGTGAACTCGTTCTCGAGCCCGAGCCTCTCGGCGAGGGCGGGAATGGCGACGGCGCGGAGCGCGCGAGCGTCTCCGGCAGACCGGAGTCTCAGTGCGACGTACGCTCCGTATCGAAGGATCTCCATTAGTGCCTCCTGAACGACACCGTAGCCGCGCGCTCGAGCATCTGTCCAATGCATAGATCGGGTGAGAGTCATCAGTTATGCTGTGCGCATCCACCGACGGCGTGCTTATCTGAGCGGAGCCACGCGGAAGCTGATGACGGATCTCGCGGCGTGGCCGGCGCGCCCGACGGAACATCAGCGGCGCCGACGGCGGGTCGAGATCAGCAAAACCAAAGGACAGGAGGCGTCATGACCCAGCCCGTGACGATGAGGATCTTCTCCGACTACGTCTGACCCTGGTGCTATCTCAGTACCGTGCGTATTGAGAAGCTCCGGACCGAGCACAACGTGAAGATCGAGTGGGTGCACTTTCCCCTGCACCCGGAGACGCCGGCCGAAGGCCGCGCGCTGGCCGATCTGTTCGCCGGGCGCAGCGTGGACCAACGGAAGGCGATGCACGCGCAGATGAAGGCGCGCATGGACGCCGAGGGCTTGCCCTACGGCGAGCGCACCATGACGTACAACAGCCGCCTGGCCCAGGAGCTGGGCAAGTGGGCGGACACGCAGCCGGGCGGCGAGGCCCTCCACGACGCGCTCTTCCGCGCCTACTTCGTGGAGGCGCGCGACATTTCGCAGCTCGCGGTGCTCCTGGACATCGCGCAGCGTGCGGGCCTGTCCGTCGCCGGCGCGCGCGAGGTGCTGGAGACGCGCACGTTCAAGGACGCCGTCGACGCCGACTGGGAGCTCTCGCGCCGGTACGGGGTCACGGGCGTGCCGACGTTCGTCGCCGGACGCCACGGCGTCGTCGGTGCCCAGCCCTACGAGGCGCTGGAGCAGCTGGTGCGGAAGGCCGCGCCGCAGCGGGATGGCGAGGAGTAGGATTCGCGAGTCGCTTCAGCAGCGCGTCACGTGCGCGGACACGCAGAGCCAGCGGCCGTGCTGGCGCGCCCAGACGTCGGTGTACCGACCCGAGCCCGCTCGACCGTCCGGCAGCTTGTAGGTCGTCCGCGCGTGAATGATCGCGACGTCGCCGATGATCCGAACGCGCACGTCGTGGGCCTCGAGATTCGCGATCGTCACCGGGCGCGCCGTCTGGGCCAGGAACGCCGCGCGGTCGACGAGCGAGCCGTCGGGGTTGCTGCACAGAAAGTCCTCCGCGAGGATCTCGTCGAACCGGCGGACGTCCGAGGTCTGGACTGAATTGATGTAGTCGCGATTGAGCTGCTGCAGACTGTCGACATCCATGCGTCTCTCCTCCGTGACTCATCATGACCGAATGGCCGGCCTCGCGCATCCTCTGATAAAGTGCCTGTTGTCATGACACGCCGCCCGATCTTCTACGGCTGGTGGGTCGTCGCGGCGTTCTCCGTGACGACCTTCATCTCGACGGGAGTGCGCCACGCGGTGGGGCCGTTCCTCAAGCCGATCGTGGAGGATCTCGGCCTCGACCGCGCGAGCTTCTCCGCCGTGATCGCGGTGAGCCTCTTCCTCTGGGGCGTCTTCATGCCGCTCGCGGGCATGGCGCTCGATCGCTTCAGCGTGCGCGTGGTGGCCTCGGTCGGCACCCTGGTGCTGGTCGTCTCACTCGTGCTCACGGCCCGGGTGAGCAGCTTCTGGGAGTTCGCCGCGGTCTACGGCGTGCTGATGCCGCTCGGACTCGCCGGCATCGGGCCCGTGATCGCCTCCGGCGTCGTCGCGCGGTGGTTCAGCAGGCGCCGCGGCACCGCGCTCTCCGTGCTCGGCAGCGCGTCGATGACCGGGATGAGCGTTCTCGTTCCCGCCGTCACGTGGCTCATTCTCACCACCGGGTGGCGCACCACCTACATGCTCATCGCGGGTGGGATCCTCGTGCTGGTGCTGCCCCTCTGTCTGTGGGTGGTCCGGGACTCTCCGGAGTCCATCGGCCTGACCGCCGACGGCGGCGCCCTGACGGCCGGCGCCGGCGCGGCTCGGGCCGAGCGTGTCACCGCCGGCGAGGCGCTGCAGACACTGGCGTTCTGGCAGCTCGCGGGCTCGTTCTTCACCTGCGGCTTCTCGATGAGCCTGCTCTCGGCGCACGGGATCCCGATGCTCACCGATCACGGCTACTCGCCCATGTTCGCGTCGTGGGCGCTCGGCGTGCTCGGCGGCTCGAGCATCGGGTTCACGGTGATGCTCGGCGCGCTGTCCGATCGTATGGGTCGCCGGCCCGTGCTCGCCGCGATCTACGCCGGCCGGCTCTTCATCTTCGCCGGCTTTTTCCTCATCCGCGACAACCCGGTTGCGATTCTTACCGTGGCCGTGCTCGGCGGCGTCACCATGGCGGGCACGGGCTCGATGACCTCGGCGCTGACGGCCGACATCTACGGGCGCTTCTCCGTCAGCTCGGTCTTCGGCCTGATCTTCCTGGTGCACCAGACGGGTGCCGCCCTCGGTTCCTGGCTCGCCGGCGCGCTGTTCGAGACGACGGGCGGCTACGGCGCGGCGTACGCACTGGCGTGCGTGTTCCTCATGTGCGCGGCGATCGTGGCGCTCAAGATCGACATGGGCGCGCGCCGCATCTGGCGCGCCGCCACCGCCGCCTGACCCGTTCCGGTCAGCGCAGGGTCGCCAGAGGCGCGACTCCCAGCTCGCTCGTGCACTGGGCGAACCACTGGAGCACTTCCTTGTGCAGCGGGATTCCGTTGGCCCGGCGGCTCTGAGTTTCTTCGGCCTCCGACAAGCCGGGATAGAGGACCCGCTCCTGTCCCGGCGCCGGCGTCGCCGTGCGGAGCGTCTTGAGCATCTCGTCCATCGTGTCTTTGAACCGCTCGAGGTCGGTGAAGGCCTCGATGTCGTACGCCGCGAAATGATTCTTGGACCCGCTCCCGGGCCTCAGCATCGTCGGCAGCGCGCCGGACAGCACGGTGGACAAGACCTCCGCCATGAGGGCGAAGCCGTAGCCCTTGTGGGAGCCCTGCTCGCGCGTGCCGCCGAGCGGCGCCTGGTAATACTCGTCGCGGTCGAAGACTGGCTTTTCCTCCATGATGGGGACGCCGTCCTTGTCCGTGACCCAGCTCGGCAGCAGCGGCGAGCCGAGCCGGATGGCCAGCCGGATCTTGTTGCCCGCGATCGCGGAGGTCGCGGCGTCGAAGAGCATCGGCGCCTCGCGACGCGCGGGGGCGGCCACCGCGATCGGGTTGGTGCCCAGGAGCGGCTTCGACGCGAACGTGGGAACCACGCTCAGCCCGGCCCCTGTGAAGCAGACACCCACCATATCCGCGGCGGCGGCCTGCAGGGCGTAGTGACCGATCGCGCCGAAGTGCCCGCTGTTGTACACGGTCACGACGCCGACGCCGACCTGTCGGGCCTTCTCGACCGCCAATCGCATCGCCCTGGGTCCGACGATGACGCCGAGTCGTCGCTCGGCGTCGATCACCGCCGTCCCGGGCGACTCACGGACGAGCCGCCAACCGGGCTTGGGATCCAGCTTGCCGGCCTTGTAGTCCCGGACGTACGCGCGCAGCATGTTCGACACGCCGTGCGTCTCCACGCCGCGGAG
>JBOHQB010000236.1:0-3975 GCA_050731995.1 Candidatus Rokuibacteriota bacterium | reverse complement strand
CTTCCATCGGGTTCAAGAGCATGACTTCAACGCCGTCGTGCAGCTGCGTGTCCCGGTCCGCCAGCTCTCCGTCCACGGCGATGATCACCTCGGCGCCGGTTTCGACGCCGATGGTGGCGAGCAGGGCCGCCACGGTGGCGCCCTCGGGGACCGTATAGGGCTGCGGCCCGTCGGCGCCGAGCGGCAGGAAGCGGCGGAGGTCGGCGAAGAAGGCGACGGTGACGGTGATGGTCCGGGCGGCGTTGGGCGAATCTTTGATCTGGCTCATCGCGGAGTACGTCCGACTATACTCCACTTCGTGACTTGGGAGGCGGATCGTACTAACGTAGCGGCCCCAAGGAGGACCATTCATGAGCGACCCACGGGAGCTGACACTGGAGGCGCTGCGGGAGCGCATGCGCGCGGCGGGCGTCACGATTGCGGAGAACCGGCTCGCCATGGTGCGGAAGCTCCTGGCCGACGCGCTTGCACCGGTGCGCGCGCTGGATTCGCGCGCCATCAAGACGGTCGAGCCCGCGGTGAAGTTCGCGCCGGGCCGTGAGGGCGGCGATGAGTGACGAGATCGCCTTCGCGACCATCGCCGAGCTCGGCGCGCGCTACCGGACGCGGGAGCTCTCGCCCGTCGAGGTGACGCAGGCGCTGCTCGCCCGGATCGAAACGCTCGACCCTGTGCTGCATGCCTTCGTCACCCTGACGGCCGACCGCGCCCTTGCCGACGCGCGGGCGGCCGAGGAGGCCTTGCGCCGCGGCGATGGGCGCCCACTGCTGGGCATCCCGGTCGGCCACAAGGACATCTACCTCACGCGGAGCGTTCGGACGACGGGTGGATCCGCCCTGCTCGCCGACTGGATTCCGGAGGACGAGGCGACGTGCGTCGAGCGCTGGCGAGCGGCCGGCACGGTTCTCCTCGGCAAGCTCATCACCCACGAGTTTGCCTTCGGCATCCAGTTCCCCGGGCACCGTTTCACGCCCGCACGCAATCCCTGGAACCTCGACCACATTCCGGGTGGCTCGAGCAGCGGATCCGGCGCCGCGCTCGCCGCGGGGCTCGTCGTCGGCGCGACGGGCTCGGACACCGGTGGGTCGATCCGCGGCCCGGCCGCCTTCTGCGGCATCGTTGGGCTCAAGCCGACGTACGGACGCGTGAGCCGCGCGGGCGTCTTGGCACTGTCCTGGACGCTCGACCACACCGGCCCGATGGCGCGCACGGTCGAGGACTGCGCGAACCTCCTGCAGGCGATGGCTGGTCACGACGACGCCGATCCGGCCTCGAGCCGCGCCCCCGTCGAGGACTACCTGACGCCGCTCCGTCGTGACATCCGCGGCGTGAAGATCGGCGTGCCGCGCGAGTACTTCTTCGAGGGCATCGACCCCGAGATCGCGAGCGCATTCGAAGAGGCACTCGAGACCTTGCGACGGCTCGGTGCCGAGGTCCGTGACGTCCAGATCCCGAGCCTTGCCGCCGCGCACTCGTTTCTCCTCATCCTGATGGCCGAGGCCTTCGCCTATCACGAGCGTGACATCCGCGAGCATCCCGAGCTCTACGGCGACGTGGCGCGCGAGCGGATTCTCGCCGGAGCGCTCGTCACGGCGTCGGAATACATGCAGGCGCAGCGCATCCGGGCGCTGATCTGCCGCGAGACAGCGGAGGTTTTGGGGCGTGTCGACGTGCTCGCGACGCCGACCATGGTGAAGCCGGCCACACCGTTCACGCAGGCGCACAATCCGGAGTTCGGCTTTCCGAGGAGCAACATGCCCCCGTTCAACCTGACGGGATCGCCGACGCTCGCCCTGCCGTGCGGCTTCTCGTCGTCCGGACTGCCGCTGTCCCTCCAGCTGGCCGGCCGGCCGTTCGAGGAAGGGACGGTCTTGCGGGTCGGCCACGCCTACGAGCGCGCGACGACGTGGCATACCCGTCGGCCGCCCGTCTGACGTCAGCCGCTACGCCATGTAGGCGCCGCCGTTGACGTGGATCAGCTCGCCGGTGATCCAGGCGGCGTCTGAAGTCGCGAGGAACACCGCGACCCCGGCGATCTCCTCGGGCTGCGCCATGCGCCCCAACGGGATCTCGCGAGCGCGGACGGCGAGCTGCTCCTCCGTGTTGCCGTAGCGCGGCTGCTGCGTGTCGGTCAGCCCGGGGGCGATGGCGTTGACCCGGATCCGATGGGGAGCCAGTGCCATGGCCCGCGTGAGACCGACCACACCGGCCTTGCTCGCGGAGTAGTGAACCCCAAGGGGGTCGCCGCGGACCGCGGATGAAGCGAGGTTGACAATGGCGCCCGACCGGTCGGCGGCGACGAGCGCCTGCGCGACGGCCTGCGCGCAGAGGAAGCTGCCTTTCAAGTTGACGCTGAGGACCTGGTCCCACTCGCGCTCCGTCATCTCGAGAAAGCGAGCCCGGGGGAAGATGCCGGCGTTGTTGACCAGGATGTCGGGCGGACCCAGCGCGCCGGCGACCGCGGCGACCATCGCCTCGACCTCCACCGCCTGCACGACATCGGCCTTCACGACAACCGCGCGCCGGTCGAAACCGCGCACCTCGCCGGCCACGGATTCGGCCCCCGCGGGGTCGTCCAGGAAGTTGACGCCAGCGTCAGCGCCGTCGCGCGCGAGCGCGATGGCGATCGCGCGACCGATCCCTTGTTGGGCGCCCGTGACGAGCGCAACTTTGCCTGAGAGCCGCATGCGTCCTCCTCGAGAAACCACGCCTGCCCACATCCGCTCGTCGATCCTACATCATTCGGCTCGGGCTCATCATCCCGCCGGCAAGGCACTTGCGATCGAAGATCGACCTTCGTGCTGGACGCTACGAGGCGTTTCGAGGACTGGGACTGGCTAGGGCTTAGTCGGTAGCCGGCTCTTCATGGCCGTGAGCAATGTCTCCAACGCGGCCTAACGCCCCGCCAGTCTCTTGATGCTCGGGCGCTGCCGGAGGCGATCCACCGGATGCCCTCGCGGCGGACGCGGTCACGAAACGCGGCGTCCGTCTCGGCCAGGTCCACGACGTCGACGCGATTGGGGATGGTCCTCTCCTCGAGGGTCTCCCGCAGGGATGCGAGCAGGGCCCGAGGAAGCGGCTCCGCCGACTCGATGGCCACGTCGATATCTCTCGTCGGGCGCTGCGTCCCGCGAGCCCAGGATCCGAAGGAATGCACATCGACGGGCTTGTGGCCCAGGACTCCACGGACGATGTCCTTGAGGCGCTCGATGAGCGTGGGGTCCGCAGCGGTCGCGGGCGATTTCTGAAGAGCTATGCGGCTATTGTATCCGGGAGCCTCTTCACGCGGCGAGCTTGCGCGGCACCCGGCCCGGGCGACTGACAAGCTTGATAAACGACGCCCAAACAGCGTAAATGAAGAGAACTCCTATGGGGCATCTGAGCCGCTCCGCTCATCGCCGCCATCACGGACGCGATTAACGCATGGGCGAGACCCGCGTCGATCTCCTGCATTTGCTCGAGGACCTCCGCGACGCCTATCCGGGCGCCGCCGAGGAGACCATCCTGACCGAGATCGTCGCCAATGCGATCGACTCGGGGGCCGCCACGCTGCGCGTCACCGCCGACCCTGCCGCGGGCACGCTGACCATCCTGGACGACGGCCGAGGCATGCGCAGGCGGGATCTTGCCCGCTACCACGACGTGGCGGCGACGACCAAGGTGCGGGGCGAGGGCATCGGCTTCGCCGGGGTCGGCATCAAGATCGGGCTCCTGGTTTCCGACGAGGTGCTGACCGAGACGCGGCTCGGTCGCCATCACGCAGCCACGGCCTGGCACCTGGCGTCGCGTCACCGGGCGCCGTGGAAGTGGATCCCGCCGCCCGGCCTGATCGAAGGCCACGGGACGGCGGTGCGCCTCCGGCTCAAGAACCCGCTCTCCCCGCTGCTCGACGCGGGCTTCATCGAGGCGGCACTCCGGCGGCACTTCCAGCCCCTCCTCGATCCGGACCTCACGGAAATTTTGGCCGAGCACTATCC
>JBOHQB010000235.1:0-7741 GCA_050731995.1 Candidatus Rokuibacteriota bacterium | reverse complement strand
AGACAGGAGCGAGCGAGCGGCGATAGTCTCCCCGGATCGTCGGGGCGCGCAGGAGGGCCCGTGGCCCGATCGGCATCGGGCTCAGGCCGGGCCGAGCGACGCGCGACGATCTGCACTGAGTCGGTCTAGACGGCTGGCGATGCGCAGGATGACGTCGGCGATCAGCCACACGCAGCGCGTTTCCTAACCCCTGCCCGGCCGGGGCGCGCGAAAGGATGAGGGACCCGGGCTTCGCGCTGGCGCTCCTGTCGTGGTCGAGCTCGAGATCGAGGGCATCGGCGTCCTCCGCAACCGCATCGTGACGCCGTAGTCCTCGACCCGCGACTACAGAAAGGCCTTGTCCAGTGAGGTGACGAACTGTATCCCCGGGATCACCTTGTGGCTTAGCCGCTCGTCGTTCGTAATGAAGAGGTCAACGCGGGCGTTGACGGCGCAAGCCAGCTGGATGGCGTCCGGGGGACGGATGCTGCGGTCCTTGCGGATGGCCGCATACACTCGCGCGGCAGGTTGGTCGAAGGGCAGGATGACCGCCCCCGCGCCTATGGTCTGCTCGTACTGTTGCTGCAGGGCGGCGTCCCCGGCTTCCGCCGGCTTCACCAGGATCTCCCCCAACGTCAGCGCCGACGTGTAGAGGTGGTCGCCGCGGGCGAGCATGCGCTCGCGAAGGCTTACGACGCGCCGGGCCCGCTCTCCGGAGCCCTCGATGAGGTAGATGAAGAGGTTCGTGTCCCAGAAGACCCGGCTCATCCCCACCCCTCGCGCAGCTGACGGACATAGCGGTCCGGATCCTCGCCTGACCAGATGTCCTTGCCCAGCCCACGGAGTTTCAGGATGGGGTCGGGCCCGCCCTCTGCCACCGCGCTTCGCACGTACTCCGACGAATACCAGTCGAGTAGATAGTGGTACTCAGCCGGCAAGTCTTCTCGGGTCGGAGCTGTCTTGGACCCGGCTCGGTCGGGGTGATAGGTATCGCCCGGTCGAAACAGCCGCCGGATCTTGCCGCTCGCGTACAGAATCCGATACCGTCCGGGGTTCGGCGGCCGGTTGGCCACACAGTGCTGGACCGCATGCTGGTGGATTCCGGGGCGGAGCCGCCCGTGGATAGCTTCCTGTTCGACTCGCCTCATGATCTCCTCCGGAGTAAAGCCGTCGCGCTCCGGATGCTCGCGATGTAGCAGGGCAGTAGCCACCCAAACTTCGTCCGCGACCTTGATGTCCTTGGTGTGTGCTGTTGCCATAAGGCCCCTCGTCACAAATATAACTAAACAATGTAATGATGGTTGTCAATAGAAAAATATCAAGAGGAACTTAGCGAGCCGCTGCAGCCGAACTCGTCGAGGATGGGCGGGAAGAGGAGCGAGAACGCGGTGCGCGCGTTCACGCCGATCGCCATCGTCACGAAGGCGACGGCGACGACGAGCCAGCCGTAGAAGAAGGGCAGACGCATCCGGCGGCTACCGCTGGTGGACGAGCGGCAGGCCCGGCACGGGACTCCGGGCGTGGAGGACGTAGTCCTTCCGGATCGTGCCGATGTAGAGGTCGCGCAGGTCGGCGCCGCCCCAGGAGACGTTCGTGGGCCAGCGCATCAGCTCGCCCGTCGGGTCGTGGAGGATCGTCACGACCTCGCGCGCGGGCGTGATCGCGACGATCTTGTTCGCGATGACGAGCGTCACCCAGAGGTTGCCCTCCCGGTCGAAGCCGCAGCCGTCCGTCGCGCCGAACGTTGCCCGCTGCTCCGGTGTGGCGCGGGGGAACGCGGGCTCGCCGAGCACGGGCCCGTAGGGCTCGGGCGGGCCGAGCGTCCGGTCGCGCCGGAGCGGCAGGCGCACGACGTTGCGGCCGATCGACTGGCAGACGTAGAGGTGCGACTCGTCGGCGTCGAGGGCGAGACCGTTGGCGAACTGGAAGCCGTCCGCCATCATTTCCGCGCGGCCGTCGGCGCGCACGCTATAGACGAAGCCGTCGGCGAGCCCGCGGTCGGCCTGCGCGCGGTCCCACGTGGAGTGGGAGCACCAGATGTCGCCGCGGGAGTCGACGATCGGGTAGTTGGAGGAGACCAGCGTCCGCCCGTCGATCTCGTCGCAGAGGACGTCCACGCGGCCGGTCTCGGTGTCGAGGCGCTGGAGGGGCCCCGTCGGGGCGGTGCCGAGGCCGAAGTTGGCGATGACGATGCGGCCCTTCCGGTCCATGTTGATGCCGTTCGGCGCTCCGCCGGCCTTGCCGACGCGGCGCAGGCTTCCGTCGGCGAGGACCTCGGCGCAGGCGCTCGCCTGATCGGAGGCCCACACGCGACCGTCGCGGCTCACCACGACGTCCTCGGGGCGCTTCAGGCCGGCGCCCACTTTGCTGAGAGCTGAGAGCGGAATCGGGGAGAGCGTCATGGCTCGCGTATTGTATGCTGGCTTCCCGTGGCGCCCACGGCCTTCGGCATTTTCGATCACGTCGACCGCGGCGACGAGCCGCTGGCCTCGCTGTACGAGCACCGGCTAAAGCTCGTCGAGGCGGCGGACGCGGCCGGCTTCCGGACCTACCATGTGGCCGAGCACCACGCGACGCGGCTCGGCATGGCGCCGTCGCCGGGCATCTACCTGGCGGCCGTGGCCCAGCGAACCCGGCGGATCCGGTTCGGCCCGCTCGTCTACATCCTGCCGCTCTACACGCCGCTCCGGCTCATCGAGGAGATCTGCATGCTCGATCAGCTCTCCGGCGGGCGCTTCGAGCTCGGCGTCGGGCGCGGGATCTCGCCCTACGAGCTCGCGTACTGCGGTGTCGACTTCCTCGAGGCGCAGGCGATGTGCGACGAGGCGCTCGAGGTGATCCTGGCGGGGCTCCGAGGCGGGCGCCTGAGCCACCGGGGCCAGTACTACCGCTACCTCGACGTGCCGCTGGAGCTCACGCCCGTGCAGCGGCCGCATCCGCCGCTCTGGCAGGGGGTGGTGACGCCGGAGAGTGCCATGGCGGCCGCCCGCCGCTCAGTCAACATCGTCGGCACCGCGCCGAACACGACGATGAAGGAGCTGGTCGCGCGTTACTTCGAGGCCTGGCGCGGCCAGCCCGGCGCGCCGACGCCGCTGGTCGGCTGCCAGCGGCATATCTTCGTCGCCGAGACCGACGCGGCGGCGACGGCGGCGGCGCGCGGGGCGTACCGCGCCTGGTACGAGAGCCTCACGAGCCTCTGGCGGCAGTTCAACAGCATTCCGTTCCGTTTCGCCGAGTCGCTCGAGCGGGCGCTCGAGATCGACGCGGCCATCGTCGGCTCGCCCCAGACCGTGCGGGCGGAAGTCGAGCGCCATCTCTCGGCGACTGGCTGCAACTACTTCGTCGGGCGGTTCATCTACGGCAACCTCGGCTACGAGCAGGCGCGGCGCTCGCTGGACCTCTGGAGCCGCGAGGTCATGCCTCACTTCCAGGGAGAGCGGCGATGAGGCTCGCGCTGGGACAGGGCTACTCGGGTGCGGCGCTCTCGGGCGATATGGAGCGCATCCTGGAGGCCGAGCGCCTCGGCTACGACTCGGTCTGGACCGCCGAGTCGTACGGCTCCGACGCGGTGACGACGATCGGCTGGATCGCCGCGCGCACGACGCGGATCCACGTCGGCACCGCGATCATGCAGATCGCGGCGCGCACGCCCGCGGCGAGCGCGATGACGGCGATGACGCTCGACGCGCTGTCGGGCGGCCGCTTCCGCCTCGGGCTCGGCGTCTCGGGACCTCAAGTCGTCGAGGGCTGGCACGGGCAGCGTTTCGGCAAGCCAATCGCCAAGACCCGTGAGTACGTGGCGATCGTGCGCGCGATCCTGCGCCGCGAGAAGCCGCTCGAGTTCAGCGGCGAGTACTACCAGATCCCGTACGTGGGCCCCGGCGCCACGGGGCTCGGCAAGCCGCTCAAGTCCATTCTCCACGGCCGCGCCGACCTGCCGATCTACCTCGCGGCGATCGGGCCGAAGAACGTCGCGCTCGCCGCCGAGATCGCCGACGGCTGGATACCGACGCTCTTCTCCCCGCACCGGATGCGGATGTTCCGCGCGTGGCTCGACGAGGGCTTCCGCGCCGCGGGCGGCGCGGCGGTGAAGCCGCCCGAGCGCTTCGACATCATGGCGGCCTGCCCCGTCGTCGTCGGGGGCGACGTCAACGCCTGCCGGGCCCAGCAAAGGCCGGCGATCGCCCTCTACCTCGGCGGCATGGGGGCGCGGAGTCGGAACTTCTACAACGAGCTCGCGCGCCGCTACGGCTACGAGGAGGCCGCGGCGACGATCCAGGATCTCTATCTCGCGGGGAAGAAGCGAGAAGCCGAAGCCGCGGTGCCCGACGCGCTCGTGGACGAGGTCGGGCTGTTCGGGCCGCGCGAGCGCATCCGCGAGCGACTGGCCGCGTACCGCGAGGCCGGCGTGACGACGCTCGCGGTGCGGGGGAACCTCGACGCGATCCGGCTGATGGCCGAGCTCGTCCTCTGACCGTCATCGTGACCGACATCGAGGCGCCGTTCGACCGCTACCGTGACGTGGTCCGCCCCGAGTGGATCGATCACAACCGGCACATGAACATGGGCTACTACCTCGTCGTGTTCGACTTCGCGACCGACGAGTTCCTGAGCTGGGTCGGTCTCGACGCGGCTCATCGGCACGCGCAGCAGGTGACGACCTTCTGCCTCGAGGCGCACGTGACGTATCACCGCGAGGTGGGAGCGGGGGACCCGCTGCGCTTCACGACGCAGCTCCTCGCCCACGACGAGAAGCGCATCCACTACATCCACTCGATGTACCACGCGGCCGAGGGCTATCTGGCGGCGACGAACGAGCTGATGTCGCTCCACGTGGCCGAGGTGGCGCGGCGGGGCGCGCCGATGGCGCCCACCGTCCTCGATCGGCTGGCGCGGATCCAGAAGGCGCACGACGCGCTGCCGCGGCCGCCGCAGGCGGGTCGCACGATCGGCCTCGGCGTCCGGCCGCCGACGCAATGAGTGGCCCCGCGCGGGCCACGGGGGGCTTCGCATGACGACGATCGGACTCCTGCACCCGGGCGAGATGGGCGCCATGGTCGGCGCCTCGGCGCGGGCGGACGGCGCGCGCGTGCTCTGGGCCTCCGAGGGTCGCGGGCCCGCGACGCCACGCCGGGCTGATGCCGCCGGCCTCGAGGACGCGGGCACGCTCGCCGAGCTCGTCCGTCGGAGCCTTGTGATCCTGTCCGTCTGCCCACCCGACGCGGCCGTGGACGTCGCGCGGACGGTGGCCGCCGCGCGCTTCCGCGGCTTGTACGTGGACGGAAACGCGGTGTCGCCGCAGACGGCGCGCGAGATCGGCTCGATTGTCGCGAAGGCAGGCGCCACGTTCGTGGACGGCGGCATCATCGGCGGCCCGCCTCAGAAGCGCGGGACCACGCGCCTCTATCTCTCCGGCGCCGCGGCCGCCCGCGTCGCGGCCCTCTTCCCCAAAGGACCGCTCGAGGCGATCGTCGTCGCGGGCGGGCCGGGCGCCGCCTCCGCGCTCAAGATGGCCTACGCCGCGTGGAGCAAGGGGAGCGCCGCGCTCCTGATGGCCGTGCGCGCTCTGGCCATCGCCGAAGGCGTCGCCGACGCGCTTCTCAACGAGTGGAAGCTCTCGCAGCCGGATCTTCCGGCGCGCTCGGAGGCCGCCGTGAAGCGCAACGCGTCGAAGGCGTGGCGCTTCGTCGGCGAGATGGAGGAGATAGCGGCGACGTTCAGCGCGGCGGGGCTCCCCGACGGCTTCCACCAGGCCGCGGCGGAGATCTACCGCCGGCTCGCGCCCTGGAAGGACGCCGAGCCGCCGTCGGTCGCCGAAGCCTCCAAGGCGCTGGCGAAGAAGTGACGCGAAGCTACCCGGAGGCAGTCCGTGACTTCCGCTGGAGCGCGCTCTGGGAGCTGTTCGACGGCAGCCCCGAGCGCCTGAACCTCGCCCACGAATGTGTCGACCGCCACGCGAGGGGCGGCACCGCGCTCAGGATCAAGCACGCCGACGGCCGGTGCGAGGAGTGGAGCTTCGGCGACCTCGCCGCCTGGTCAGGGCGCTTCGCCAACTTCCTCGAGGCCGAGGGCGTCGCGCGCGGCGACCGCGTCGCGGTGATGCTCGACCCCTCGCTCGCCTTCTACGGCGCCGTGTTCGGCGCCGTCAAGCGGGGCGCCGTCGCCGTGCCGCTCTTCACTCTGCTCGGACCCGACGGCGTGAAGCTGCGCGTCGAGGACTGCGAGCCGCGGATGCTGCTCGTCGCCGGCGCCGCCGACCGCTGGCAGGCGCTGTTCCCGCGGGTGACGGTGGTCGCGGTAGACGAGCGGTTCCTCGCGCGCGTCGCCGAGCAGAGCCCGAGCTACGTTCCGTCGACGCGAGCGGACGACCTCGCGGTCTTCCAGTACACGTCGGGGACGACGCGCGGCCTGCCGGAAGCGGTGCGCCACACCCATCGCTCCGTCGTGACGCTGATGGTCGCCGCGTTCTACGGCGTCGGGCTGGCGCCGGGCGACAGCTACTTCTGCCCCTCGTCGCCGGCGTGGGGGCACGGCCTCTGGCACGGCACCATCGCGCCGCTCGCTCTCGGCATCGGCGTCGGCGCGTATGCCGGCAAGTTCCACCCCGCGCCCGTGATCGAGGCGCTCGAGGAGTTCGGCGTGACCAATCTGGCGGCGGCGCCCACGGTCTTCCGCATGCTGCGAAGCTCCGGGCTCGCGGAGGGCCGTCGCGTGCCGCTCGAGAAGCTCTCGTTCACGGGCGAGCCCATGGACTCCCGGACGTGGGAGTGGCTGGAGAAGAGCTGGGGCGTCACGCCGTGCGGCATGTACGGGAGTACCGAGGTCGGCGTGATCCTCGTGAACTATCCGGGCTTCTCCGATTACGTCATCCGGCCCGGCGCGCTCGGTAAGCCCGCGCCCGGCTGGGAGGTCGCGATCGTGGACGAGCGCGGCGAGCCCTGCCCGCCCGGCCACCCGGGCGAGATCGCCGTCCGCCGAAAAGGCGGCTGGTTCCTCGTGAGGGACCGCGGCTGGATGGATGCGGACGGCTACTTCCACCACGAAGGCCGCTCCGACGACGTCATCATCTCCGCGGGCTGGACGATGAGCGCCGTCGAGATCGAGGACGCGCTCCTGAGCCATCCGGACGTCCGTGAGGCCGCGGTCGTCGGCGCGCCCGACGAGCTGCGAGGCCAGATCCCGAAGGCGTACGTCGTCGCCGAGCGCGAGGGCGACGCGTTCGCGCGCGAGCTGCAAGAGTGGGTTGGCGGGCGGCTCTCCCAGCACGAGTACCCGCGCGCGATCGAGTTCGTCGCGAAGCTGCCCAAGACGCCCGCGGGGAAGATCGACCGGCGATCGCTGCGCGGCCGCGCCCGGGAGACCGCGTGAGCCGCTTTCCGACCATCACCAACGAGGCGCTCGCCACGCTGCGGGCGCTCATCGGCAAGGAGATCCGGCGTCCCGAGCCCTATATCGAGGTCGCCACTCGCGACGCCATCCGCCACTGGGCCCACGGGATCGGCGATCGCAATCCCTACTGGGCCGCCGCGGGGATCGCGCCGCCGACGATCCTCTTCGCGATGGACCGCATCGTCTCGGGCTACGTGACGGGGCTGCCGGGTATCCACGCCATGTACGCGGGCACCGACTTCCGCTGGCGGCGTCCGATCCACGAAGGCCAGCGTGTCGTGGGCCGGAGCGTCCTCCTCGAACTCGAGGAAAAGGCGTCGAGCTTCGCCCGGCGCGCGCTGAAGCAGATTTATCGCACGACGTTCGTCAACGA
>JBOHQB010000234.1:0-1782 GCA_050731995.1 Candidatus Rokuibacteriota bacterium | reverse complement strand
ACGCCCACGTGACGATCGACGGAGGCGCCTACACCTCGTGGGGCTCGACGACGCCGTACGTGATGCTCTCGACCGTCGCCGGGCTCTACCGCGTGCCGAGTGTTCGCTTCGACACGACGATCGTCTACACGAACAACCCCTATTCGGGCTCCATGCGCGGCTACGGAAACCCCGAGTCCACCTTCGCGGTCGAGTCGCAGATGGATGATCTCGCGGACCGGCTCGGTATCGACCGGCTCGAGCTGCGGCGGCGGAACGTGTCGAAGCCGGGCGATGTCAATCCGCAGGGCTCCGTGCTCACCTCGTTCGCGATGACGGAATGTCTCGACGCCGTCGCCGAGGCGGTCGCGACGCACGCGCCGCCGCCACGGCCGGGCCGGCGGCGCGGCGTCGGCTACGCGGGCATGTTCCACGTCGGCGGCGGCGCGCGAATCTATCGCTCCGACGGCTGCGGCGCGATCGTCCGGCTCGACGACTTCGGCAAGGTCTCGCTCCTCACCGGTGCGACCGAGATCGGCCAGGGCTCGGAGACCGTGCTCGCGATGATCGTCGCCGAGACGCTCGGCGTCCCGCTCGAGCGCGTCGAGGTCGTCGACGCCGACACGAGCGTCAAGCCCTGGGACGTCGGCACGCACGCGAGCCGCACGACCTTCGTCGCCGGCAACGCGGCGCGCCTCGCCGCCGAGAAGCTGCGGACCCAGCTGCTCGAGACGGCCGCGGTGGAGCTGGACGTGCCGGCGGCGAGCCTCGACGTCGAGGACGGCTGGGTGTTCGTCCGGCGCGAGCCGAAGCGCCGGCTCGCGTACGACGCGGTGGCGCGCGCGGGACACTTCAAGGGCGGGGGACGCGTGCTCGTGGCCGAGGCGTTCTACGACCCGCCGACGGCGATGCTCGACAAGGACCTCCAGGGCAACGTCTCGGCCGCCTATACGTCGGCGTTCCAGGCGGCGGTCGTGGACGTCGATCCGGAGACCGGCGCGGTCGAGGTGCGGCGGATCGTCTCCGCCCACGACGTCGGCCGCGCGCTCAATCCGCTCGCCGCCGAGGGGCAGATCCACGGCGGGATCCACATGGGGCTCGGCTACGCGCTCTCGGAGCGGCTCGTCGTGGAGCAGGGACGGGTGCTGACGCAGACCTTCATGGACTACGCGGTCTTCAAGGCCGGCGACATGCCCGAGATCGTCGTGCGCCTGATCGAGTCGGACGACGCCGAGGGTCCCTTCGGCGCCAAGGGCCTCGGCGAGTCGGGCGTGATCCCGGTCGCCGCCGCCGTCCGCAACGCCATCAAGGATGCCGTCGGCGTCGGCTTCACCGAGCTGCCGATCACTCCGGCGCGCGTGCGCGCGGCGCTCGAGGCGCGCGCGTGAAGCTGGCGGTCCTCGGCGGCGGCAACGGCTGTCTGACGACGGCGGCGGACATGGCGCTCGCCGGCCACCGCGTGCGCCTCTGGCGGCGCTCGGAGGTCGACCTCCAGCCGCTGCGCGACGGCATCACGCTCGCGTCCGAGCAGCGGCAGGGGAACGCGCGGCTCGATCTCGTTACCGCGGATCTCGCCGCCGCGCTCGACGGCGCCGAGGTCGTGATCGCGCCGCTGCCGGCGACCACTCACGAGGACCTCGCCAAGCGGCTGACGCCGCACCTGCGCGACTGGCAGGTTGTCCTGCTCACGCCGGGCACACTCGGCGCGTACGCGATGGCGCGCGAGATCGCCCGCGCCGGTGGCACCTTGCCGTACGCGTTCGCCGAGGCGGGGACGCTGCCCTATCTCTGCCGCAAGACGGG
>JBOHQB010000233.1:0-13095 GCA_050731995.1 Candidatus Rokuibacteriota bacterium | reverse complement strand
CGCCATGCGTGCCCGCGGCGCGCGAGCGGGGATCGCCGAGCGCCCGATCCGCTTCGGCGAATGGCGCGAGATCGTCGCCGCTGCCGGGGTCGGCGCGACGCTCGCGCCCGTGCCCGGCCGCCGCGTCCGGTCGCCGCTCGTCCGTCGCCTGGGCAACGCGACGCGCCCGATCTACGTCTCGCTGAGCTTCACGCGATGATCCGCCAGCGTCTGGAACGCCCGCTGCTCGCGGCCGCCGTCTACGCCAACAACAAGGCCAAGCGGCTCGCGATCCGTCTGACGAAGTGGACCGGCAAGAGCGCCGAGTACGTCCATCCCAAGCATCTCCTCGGTGAGACGGCGGACCACTACTGGTATCTGCGCCACGTCGGGTCGGGTGAGCGGCTGCTGGACGTCGGGTGCGGCAACGGGATGCACACCCTCAAGGCGGCGCGCCGGTGTGCTCGCGCGCTCGGCATCGATCGCGACGCGGCCTCCTTGGCCGTGGCGCATCGACTGAGCCGCGCGCTCGGCGCGGGCCACGTCGACTTCGCCACCGCCGACGTCGAGACTGGGCTGCCGGTCGCGCGGGGAGCGTTCGACACGGTCCTGTGCCTCGACCTCCTCGAGCACGTGCATCACCGCGCCCTCGTGCTGGCCGAGATCCGGCGCGCCCTGTCGCCGCGCGGACGCCTGCTCCTCGCCGTGCCGAACCGGGCGACGTCGTGGAAGCGCCGCCTCGCGGCGGCGGGGCTCTTCGCCTATTCCGATCCCGATCACAAGATCGAGTACACGCTCGACGAGCTACGCGAGGAGCTGGCGGGTGGCGGGTTCGCCATCACCGAGCTCGTCCCCAGCGTCTACGACACGCCGCTCGTCGGGCTGATCGACGTCGTCGGAAGCCTGTCGCTGCCCGCGTATCGGCGCCTGACCGGGCTCCGCCGCCGCATGGCGGCGCGCCGTCCCGAGCAGAACGCCGGCTTCTACGCGATCTGCAGGGCGCGATGAAGATCCTGTTCGCGACCGAGTACTACCCGCCGTTCGCGCCGGGCGGGAGCCCGTGGTCCATCCGTCTGCTCGCCGAGGCGCTCGCCGGCGTCGGGCACGAGGTCACGATCGTGACGCCGAACTGGGGCGCGCCCGAGCGCGAGCAGACGGGCCCGGTCACCGTCGTTCGGTTCCCCCTCCGGCGCCGGCTCGGCCGGGGCGCGGTGCTGGCGCCGACCCGCGCGCTCGTGAGCCCTTTCTTCCACCTCCGCTTCTTCCGTGCGATCGTCGGGGAAGCACGTCGGTGCGGGGCGGACGTGATCCATGCGCAGGACAAGCACGCGCTGGTCGCCAGCTACCTGGCGGCGCGCCGGCTCGGGCGGGCGGTCTTCCTCACGCTGCGCGACGTCGGCCTCGTCTGCCCCATCGCGACCTGCCTGCTCTCGCACGAGTTCGTGCCCGCTGATTGCAGCTCGCTCAAGCTGCAGCGCGAGTGTGCGGGCTTCTACCTGGACCGGTACGTCCCGGGCGGTCCCGCGCGCAGGGCGCGGGTCCGCCTCGCCCTCGCGCTGCTCTATCTCGACGCCCGGCTCAAGAATCACGCCCTGCGGCGCCTCGACGGGCTCATCGGCGTCAGCGCGGGCCTGCTGGAGATCTACCTGCGCGCCGGCCGCGGCCGGCGCGAGCGCGCCCACGTCGTGTACCCGCCGTCGCCGCCGCCGGTGGACGCCGATGTCGGCGCCGTGGACGCGCTGCGTGGCCGGCTGGGGCTGGGCGGGAAGCGGACGGTGCTCTACGTGGGCAAGCTCTCCCTCGGCAAGGGCGGACCGGTCTTCCTCGAGGCGGTGAAGCGCGTCGCGCGTGTGCGCGCCGATGTCGCCTTCGTCGTCGCGGGGCCCGACGATCCCGGGCCGGCGCCGCCGTCCGCCGACGTGCGCTGGCTCGGCCGCCTGGATCACGGTGAGATGCCCGCGCTCTACGCCCTCGCGGATCTGGTGGTGGTCCCCTCCGTCGGTCCCGAGGCGCTCTCGCGCGTGCCGCTCGAGGCCGCCGCCGCGGCGCGGCCGACGATCGGCGCCCGCGCGGGCGGCATTCCCGAGGAGATCGTCGACGGCGAGACGGGCCTGCTCGTGCCGCGGGGCAGCGCGGACGACCTCGCCGTGGCGATCCTCCGGCTCCTGGACGACGACCAGCTCCGCGTCCAGCTCGGGCGGAACGCGCGTGCGACCGTGGCCGACCGGTTCGGAACGGCGGCGGTGGCGCGCGCGCTGCTGGACGTCTACGCCGGCGCGCTCCGTCGATGAGCGGCGAGCCGGGCCTCGTCGTGGGCATCCTGCCGGCGCTGGGCAGCGGCCTCACGGACCTCCGTCGGAGCGGCCAGCACGAGCGGCTCCTGGCGTACGATCTGCGTCACTATGCGCGCGGCGCGAGCGGCGTCATCTATTTCAGCTACTTTGACGAGCGGCTGGAGGACTTCACCGACGACCCGGCGCTGCTGTCGAAGGTCGTGCTGCGGCCGCGGCGCGGGCCCTGGCCGGCGCGGCTCTACGCCCTGCTGCTCCCCCTGCTGCTGCGGCACGAGTTCCGTCGCTGCGACGTGCTGCGCGTCATGCAGCTGTCCGGCGTGATCCCGGCCCTCGTGGCGCGCTGGCTGTACCGGACGCCGTTCGTGGTGACCTACGGCTATCACTACGGCGAGGTCGCGCGCCTCGCGGGCTCGCGTCTCAAGCCCTGGCTGTACCGTCTCGTGGAGCGGGTCGCGCTGCCGCGGGCGGCCGCCGTCATCGTCACCTCGCCCGAGCTGCAGGCCCTGCTGACGGCGCGCCCACGCCCGCCCCGCGTCGTGCTCGTGCCCAACGGCGTGGACGTACGCGCGTTCTCGCCGGCGGCCGCGGGCGCGCCGTCCGGCCGTCGCGTGCTCTTCGTGGGTCGGCTCGAGCCCGAGAAGAACCTCGAGCGGTTGATCGACGCCCTCGCGTCCCTCGCGACCCCCGCCCGACTCGAGGTGATCGGCGACGGCCGTCTGCGCCGGGCGCTCGAGCGGCGGGCCGTCGAGCGCGGCGTGCGTGCCGAGTTCGTCGGCACGGTGCCGCACGGCGCGCTCCCCGAGTACTTCCGGCGGGCCGACCTGTTCGTGCTGCCCTCGCTCACCGAGGGCCATCCGAAGGCGCTGATCGAGGCGATGGCGTCGGGGCTGCCGTGCGCCGTGTCCGCGCGCGGCGGCAACCCGACCCTCGTCACGGACGGCGTGTCCGGCCTGCTGTTCGACCCCGAGGACGTCGGCGCGATCGCCGGCGCCCTCGAGCGGGTGCTGGACGATCCGCACCTGGCGCGCCGTCTCGGCGCCGGCGCCCGCGCCGCGGCCGTGGCGCGCTTCGACGCCGAGACGCTGCTCACCGAGGAGGTCCGCGTCGTCGCGGGCGTCGCCCGTACCGCGCCCCTGACGCGGCTCTTCGAGGAGTACGCCCACGCGTTCCCGATCGACGACGAGCTCCCGCAGTTCGTCGTGAGCCGGCTCGAGGCGCTGGCGGGCGCGGGCCCGCGCGCCGTCCTCGACGTGGGCGCCGGCGACGGTCGCTACGTGGACTTCTTCGCCTCGCGGCTGCCGGCGGGCGCGCTGGTGGTCGGCTGCGAGCTGAGCTTCAGCCGCGCCCGGCGCATCCGGGCCAGGGGCCTGCGCGTGGTCACCGCCGAGGCGGAGCGGCTGCCGTTCCGCGGCGGGAGCTTCGATCTCGTCACGCTCGTGGAGGTCATCGAGCACACGCGGTCGCCCGCAGGCACGATGGACGAGATCCGGCGCGTGCTGCGTCCGGGCGGCCGGCTCGCGCTCACCACGCCCAACTACCCCGTCAAGCGCCTCTACGACGCCCGCGCGGCCCTCCGCACGCGGAACCTGCGCCGGCTCCGCGACGACCCCACGCACATCTCGCCGCTGTCGGCGCCCGCGCTCCAGCGGTTGCTGCGCGCGCGCTTCGACGCGGTCCGGCTCGAGGGGACCGCGCTGCTCGGGGAGGGGAGGATCCCCTGGATCCGACGACTCAAGGACTCGCCCCTCGGGCGCTGCCTCAGCAACAAGCTCTTCGCCGTGTGCGTGCGGGGACGCGAGGGGTCGTGACGCTCGCGTACTACCGCGTCGGGGCGGGGAAAGAGTTTTGGAGCGAGCACTGGCGGGGCCATTCGCTCGCGGAGCTGCTCGCGGTGGCGCGGCGGTCGCCGCTCACGTCGCTGATCGTGAAGGCGCTGCCCCGCACGGGCGTCGTGCTCGAGGCCGGCTGCGGGCTCGGCCAGTACGTCGCCCTCCTCCGCGAGGTGGGGTGGCGGGCGATCGGCGTCGACCGGGTGGCCGACGCGCTGGCGGCATCCCGGCGCGCCGCGGGCATCCCGCTCGCCGCGATGGACCTGCGACGGCTGGCGATCGGCGACGGCGCCCTCGCCGCGTACGTCTCGCTCGGGGTGGTCGAGCACGACGCCGAGGGCCCGGACGCGATCCTGGCCGAGGCCGCGCGCGCCCTGGCCGTCGGCGGCGTCGCGCTGGTCTCGGTGCCCTACCTCAACGGCGTTCGCCGTCTCGGTCTGCCGTATCTTAGGTGGCAGAACGCCAGGATCGCGCGGCGGGGAGCGGACTTCCACCAGTACGCGTTCACGCGGCGCGAGCTCGTCGAGGCCCTGGCCCGGCACGGGCTCGTCACGCGCCGCACGCACGCGTACGATCCGGCGCGGCTCCTGCGTGATGCGTGGCGCCGCCTCACCCGCGGCTCGGGCAACGGGCCGGGGGGCGCGGGCGACGCCGCGCCGTCCTCGCGGGGGCTTCGGGGACACGTCAGGCGAGCCCTTTACACGCCGCCGGCGCTGGCGCTCCTGGGTCACATGATCCTCGCCGTCGCCGTCAAGCGGTGAGGCCGGGACGGACGTGATGGCGGAGACGGCGTGGCGACTCGTCGACCGTGGGGACCACCGCGTGCTGACCGTGGACGGGCGTGATCACCCGACCCGTTACAGCGAGCGCGTCGTGCGGATGCTCGTCGAGCGCAAGGGCCCCAGCCGGGCCGTGTTGTACCTCCCGTTCAAGGAGACTCGCGGCCGTCACTTCCTCGGGCCCCTGTTCCGCTGGCTCGCCGCGCGCGGCCTCCGCGGCCTCTCGGTCCTCGAGGTCGGCTGCTCGTTCGCCCACATGACCGAGTATCTCGTGGAGCAGCCGGAGGTCGCCGCCGTCACGACCTTCGACACCGATCCCGCCTTCGTCGAAATCGCGCGCGCCAAGGTCGATGAGCTGGGGCTCGCCAAAGTGCGCGAGGTCCGCCACCTCGATAACGACGCCACGCGTCGCCTGCCGTGGCCGGACGACGCGTTCGACCTCGTGCTGGCCGTCGGCGTGGTCGAGCATCTGCCCGCGCGGAACCGGCGCGCCCAGGTGGACGAGTACTACCGCGTCCTGGCGCCGGGCGGCCACATCGCCGTCCTCGACACGCCGAACCGCTTCTTCCCCCTCGAGACGCACTCGATCGGTCTTCCCCTCGTCCAGTGGCTGCCGCCCTGGGCGGCATACCGCTACGCGCTCGCGTTCCGGCCGCGAAGGTACGGCGGCGTGTCGTTCGCGCAGTTCACGGCGGACGGCACCGGGTGGCGCAACGCGACGCTCGCCGATTGCCTGCCGTCGTCCGGCTGGGAGGGCGTCGAGGACGTGACGGAGCAGGCCGGGTACGGCTGGCGGTTCTTCCACGATACGGCGCGATCGCGAACGCGACGGTCCCTGCTGCCCGCCTTCATGCTGGCGGTCGCGGCGCTAGGCGCCGTCGGGCTGCCGCCGTCGCTCTGCCTGCCGTACCTGAACCTGCTCTTCCGGCGGCGGCGGCCGGATAGAATACCGGGCACGTGAACATCCTCGTGACCGGCAGCAGCGGTCTGGTCGGCTCGGAGGCGGTCGAGCATTTCGACCGCCGCGGGCACCGTGTCTGGGGCCTCGACAACAACATGCGTCGCGAGTTCTTCGGCGCCGCTGGTGACACGACTTGGAACCTGCGCCGGCTCGTCTCGGTGACGCGTGCCTTCGAGCACCTCGACGTCGACATCCGGGACCGCGCACGCGTCTTCGACGTCTTCAAGGCGCACCACTTCGATCTCGTCATCCACTGCGCGGGGCAGCCTTCCCACGACCGGGCCGCGACGATCCCCCTCGTGGACTTCGAGGTCAACGCGCTCGGCACGATCAATCTGCTCGAGGCCGCGCGGCAGCACTGCGCGGACGCCCCGTTCGTCTACATGAGCACGAACAAGGTGTACGGCGACGCGCCCAACGAGATCCCGCTCGTGGAGCTCGAGACGCGCTACGACTACGCCCGGCCCGAGGATTCCCACGGCGTCGGCGAGACGTGCCGGCTGGACCGCTCGCTCCACTCGCTGTTCGGCGCCTCCAAGGCGGCCGGCGACCTCGTCGCCCAGGAGTACGGGCGCTACTACGGCATGCCCGTCGGGATCTTCCGCGCCGGCTGCATCACCGGCCCGTCGCACTCCGGCGTCGAGCTGCACGGGTTCCTCTCGTACCTGGTCAAGGTGGTGGTCGTGGGCGAGCCGTACACGATCTACGGGTACAAGGGCAAGCAAGTCCGCGACCAGATCCACAGCACCGACGTCGTGAGCCTCATCGAGGCGTTCGCGCGCGCACCGCGTCCGGGGGAGCCCTACAATCTGGGTGGCGGCCGCGACAACAGCGCCTCGCTGCTCGAGTCCATCGAGCTCGTCGAGGCCGTGGCGGGGACGAAGCTTCGCCGGCGCTACGACGAGACGAACCGGCGCGGCGACCACATCTGTTACATCTCGGATCTCCGGAAGCTCGCCGCGCACTATCCGGAGTGGTCCATCACGCGGTCACTCCCCGAGATCGTCAAGGAGATGGTCGAGGCGGAACAGGCGCGAGGCTGACGGCGTGACACGTGAGGCCACCCGCGAATACTTCGAACGCATCGCGCCCGAGTGGGACCGCTGGCAGGAGACGAACCGTTACTATCACCAGGGGATCCGGAGCCTCATCCGCGGCATGATCCCGCCGGGTGAGCGGGTCGTCGAGCTCGGCTGCGGCACCGGCGATCTCCTGGCCTCGCTCGCCGCGCGCGAGGGAATCGGCCTCAACGTCGCCGAGGGGCTGACCGCGCTCGCGCGCCGCAAGCACCCCGACCTCCGGTTCGAGACCATCGAGGTGGACCGCCCGCGCATCCCGGCGGGATTCAGGCCCGACTACGTCGTGCTCAACAACATGCTCGACTACGTGTACGACGTGGGGGATTTCCTCGAGGGGCTCAAGCCCGCGCTGACGGACCGCACGCTCTTGATCATCACGACGACGAACCCGCTCTGGGCACCGCTGCTGCGCCTCGGCAGCCGTCTCGGCCTCCGCGCGCCCGACTCGCCACGCAACTTCGTCACCAACCGCGACATCCGGAGCGTGCTGGAGGTGCAGGGGTTTCGCATGGTCGAGGACGGTCTCGCCCTGCCGGTGCCCCGCTGGATCCCGATCGCCGGCGGGCTGCTGAACGCGCTCGTGCCCGACGTGCCGGTGCTGCGCTACGTGGGGGCCGTCCAGTACATCGCCGCCCGCCCGCGGGGCCCGCGACCGCCGCTCTCGTGCTCGGTCGTGGTCCCGTGCCACGACGAGGAAGGCAACATCGCCGAGTGCGTGCGCCGGATCCCGGCCATCGGCCGGGAGACCGAGGTCATCGTCGTGGACGACGGCTCGCGCGACGGAACGCGCCGCCGCGTGGAGGAGCTCCGCGCGACCGACCCCCGCGTCCGCCTCGTCGCCCTCGACGAGAACCGCGGCAAGGCCGACGCGGTCCGCGCCGGCTTTGAGGCGGCGCGCGGCGACGTCGTGATGATCCTCGACGCCGACATGGCGGTCGCGCCCGAGGAGCTGTCGAAGTTCATGACTCCGATCCAGGGCGGGACGGCCGACTTCGTCAATGGGACGCGGCTCGTGTACCCGATGCACGGGCACGCGATGAAGACCACGAACTTCCTCGGCAACAAAGCGTTCTGCTTCCTCGTAAGCTGGATCCTGCGTCAGCGCGTGAGTGACACGCTCTGCGGCACGAAGGCGCTGCTCCGCGCCGACTATCTCCGCATGCCCCAGGGCCGCGGCGAGCGGTGGGGCGACTTCAACCTGCTCTTCGGCGCCGGCCGGCTCAAGCTCCGCATCCTCGAGATTCCCGTGCACTACCAGGAGCGGACAGCGGGCGTGTCGAAGATGCGCGCGATGCGCGAGGTCTGGCGGTTCCTCCGGGCCTGCTGGACCGGCTGGCGCATGTTGCGGTTCCCCGAGGCGGGTCCGCCGACGGGGGCGCGGCCCGAGCGCCTCGGGAGCGAGATCGCGCACCACCGGGACCTCGCGGCCCGCGACGTCGAGCACGTCTGGGGCTGGGACTCGCCGGCCGGGCGCGTGCGCGCCGACCGCCGGGGACGGCTCTTCGCGGATCTCGGCGGGATCCGGCCCGGTACCCGCGTGCTCGAGCTCGGCTGCGGCACGGGGGAATTCACGCGGCGGCTGGCGGACGCCGGAAGCCGTCTCGTCGCGCTGGACCTCTCGGCTGAGCTCCTCGCCCGGGCCCGCCTCAAGGTGCCGGTGTCGCGCGCCCGCTTCCTGCGCGCCGACGCGATGACGCTGCCGTTCGGCGACGCGTCGTTCGACGCCGTCTACGGCTGCTCGATCCTGCACCACCTCGATCCCGAGACCGCCCTCCGCGAGGTGCGGCGGGTGCTGCGGCCGGGCGGGCGCGCCGTCTTCTCCGAGCCGAATCTCATGAATCCTCAGGTGCTGCTGATGTTCAGGTGTGGCCCGCTCAAGCCGTACTTCGGCACGTCGCCGGACGAAGTGGCCTTCACGCGCGGCTGGATCTCGCGCGTCCTCGCGCGTGTCGGATTCGCGCGCTTCAGCGTGCGCCACTTCGACTTCCTGCACCCCTCGACGCCCCGCGCCCTGCTACCGCTCGCCGCGCCGCTCGCGGAGCGCCTCGAGCGCGTGCCCGGGCTGCGCGCGATCTCGGGCTCGCTCCTCATCCATGCCGAGCTCTGACGCGTCCGACGCCGCGACGCTCGCGCGTCACGGCGAGATCTGGGCCGTACGGCCCGAGCTCCGCCGCGTCTACGAGGAGTGGTTCCGGTGGCTCCTCGATGCCGTGGCCGGCCTCGCGCCCGTGGTCGAGGTCGGCTCGGGCCCGGGGTTCTTCAAGGAGTTCGCCCCGGGTCTCGTCGCGACGGACATCACGCCGGGCGCGCGCGCGGACGTTCGCTGCGACGCCTGCGCGCTGCCGTTCGGCACGGCGACGGTGGGCGCGCTGGTCATGGTGGACGCGCTTCACCACCTGCCGCGGCCGCTCGACTTCATGGCGGAGGCCGCGCGTGTCCTGCGTCCCGGCGGGCGCGTCGCGATGGTCGAACCCTGGATCACGCCCGCCTCGTTCCTGCTCTATCGTTATTTCCATCACGAAGACTGCCGGCTCGGGATCGACGTGGCGCGGCCCTTCGCGGGGCCCGTCAAGCGCGCGCTCGACGGCAACAGCGCGATCCCGCGCCTCGTGCTGCGCCGCTGGCGGAGGCGCGGCGGACCGCTCCGCCTGATCCGGTCACGGACCTTCGTCGGGCTGCCCTATCTCTTCACCTTCGGCTTCCGGCGCGCGCGTCCGCTGCCGCGGGCGCTCGGCGCCGTCGCCGGCGTTCTCGAGCGCGCCACCGTCCCGCTGCGTCCGCTCGCGGCCTCGCGCATCCTCGCCGTCTGGGAGAAACCACCGCATGGCGCGGCTGCCTGAGTACTCGCGCTACCGCGACTGTCCCATCTCGCACGAGCACGATCCGCTCCGCTTCCACTACTGGCCCATCCTCGGACGGCTCTACCGGCGGCGGATCGACGGCTGCGTCGCGCTCCTGGGCTCGGGGCGGCGGGTGCTCGACGTCGGCTACGGCAGCGGCACGAGCTTTCTCGAGCTGGGTGCGCGGTTCGAGGAGGTGCACGGGCTCGACACCCACGACTACGGTCCCTCCATCGCCTCCGTCTTCGCTCGCGAGGGACTCACGGTGCGCCTCGAGCGCGGGTCCATCGTCGATCCGCCATACCCGGACGCGACGTTCGACGCCGTCCTGGCGATGAGCGTGCTCGAGCACCTCAAGCCCGAGGACCAGTCGGGCGCGATGCGTCAGCTCCATCGGGTGCTCAGGCCGGGCGGCGTGCTCGCCGTCGGGGTGCCCGGGCTCAACGCGATGATGACCCTCGGCTTCTGGCTCATGGGCTGCAACATCCGCGAGCATCACTTCTCGAGCCCGCAGGTCGTCCTCGCGGCCGCCGCCGAGCGGTTCGCCGTCGAGCGCGTGGTGCGGCAGCCGCCGTGGGTGCCCGCGGGACTCGAGACGTACGTCTGGTTCCGGGGGCGCCGGTGCTGATGCGCATGGGCGGCCGACCGCAGTGACCGTCCCGGCCGTCAGCGTCCTCATGTCGGTCCACAACGGCGCGCCGTGGGTGCGCGACGCGATCGCGAGTGTGCTGGCGCAGACCGAGCGTGCGCTGGAGCTGATCGTCGTGGACGACGGCTCCACCGACGACACGGCGGCGGTCATCGCCGGCGCCACGGCCGGCGACCGACGCGTGCGCGTCGTCCGACAGGCCCACGCGGGCCTCACGAAGGCGCTGAACCGGGCGCTCGCGCTCGCGACGGCGCCGCTCGTCGCGCGCCTCGACGCCGACGACGTCGCGCTTCCGGAGCGGCTCGCGCGCCAGCGCGCGTTTCTCGATGCGCATCCCGATGTCGGCCTGCTCGGGAGCGCGTGCCGCGAAGTCGATACCGCCGGCCGCGAGCTGCGGGTGGTCTCGCCGCCCACGGACGACGCGGCGATCCGGCGCGCCCTGATCCGTCGCAACCCGTTCGTCCACTCGTCGGTGATGCTCCGGCGCGCAGTCGTGACGGCAGCCGGTGGCTACGACGAGTCGCTCGCCGTCGCCCAGGACTACGACCTCTGGATGCGGCTCTCGCGTGCGACGCGGCTCGCGAACCTCGCCGAACCCCTTGTGACACGCCGCCTCCTGCCCGGGCGCGTGACCGCCACGCGCGACGACGAGCGGCTCCGCGCCGAGGTCCGCGTGCGGTGGCGCGCGGTGCGCGCGGGCCTCTATCCGTGGTGGTGCGCGGTCTTCGCCGCTCGCGCCGCCGTGGCGCTCGCCCTCCCCGGACCCGTGCGGCGCGCCCTGCGGCGCGCGGTGGCTCCGGCCGTCTGAGACCCGGCGTGGAGCCCGTCCTCGAGCTGATCGTTTCCACGCAGCCGGGCGGCGGCCCGCAGCACGTGCTCGCGCTCGCGACGGGACTGCGCCAGCGCGGCTGGCGGCCGCTCGTCGCCGGGCCGCGTGACGGCGCGCTCTTCGACCGCTTCCGCTCTGCCGGCGCGGAAATCGTCGCGGCCGCGACGCGCCGCTTCTCGCCGCTCACGCTCGCGCGCCTGACGCGTCTCGCCCGCCGGTCGGGCGCGCGCCTCGTGCACTCCCACGGCAAGGGGGCGGGAGTGTACGGCCGCCTCGTCGCGCGCCGGCTGGGGTTGCCCGCGGTCCACACCTTTCACGGCATCCACCACGAGGCCTATTCCCGGCCCGCCCGCGCCGCGTACCTGGCCCTCGAGCGCCGCCTCAGCCGCTGGACACGCGTCGTCGTCAACGTCTCGCGCGCCCAGGAGGCGGAGGGCCTGGCGCTCGGCCTCTTCGCGCGGACGCAGAGTCGCGTGATCGTCAACGGCGTAGACGGAGCTAAGCTCGCGAGCACCGCGCTCGACCGCTGGGACGCGCGCGTGGCCCTCGGGCTCGACACCGCGGCGCCCGTCGTCGGGTGCGCGGCTCGCTTCGATCCCGTCAAGCGCCTGGACCTGCTTGTCCGCGCGTGCGCGGCGCTCCCGGATCCGGCCGCGCGGCTCGTGCTCATCGGTCGCGGTCCCGAGGATCGGCGGCTGCGCGCCCTCGCGACGAACCTCGGCGTGGCGTCGCGGATCGTCTTCGCCGGCGAGATCCCGGACGCGGCCCGCCTCTTTCTGGCGTTCGACGTCTACGCGGCGCCGTCGGCGAAGGAGGGCATGCCCGTCGCCGTGCTCGAGGCCATGGCCCTCGGACTCCCCGTCGTCGCGAGCGACATTCCAGCGCACCGCGAAGTGCTCGGGCCGCAGTCCGGCGGCCTCGTGGCGGAGAGTGTCGAGGCGCTGGCCGTGACACTCGGGCGGCTCCTCGCCGACCCCGACGGCCGTGGCCTGCTCGGCTCGATGAACCGGACACGCGCGCGGAGCGAGTTCTCGCTCCACGCGATGCTCGACTCCGTCGCCGCCGTCTACAGGGAAGCAACGGGCCTGTAGTACCATGAGCCGGATGCGGCTGCTCATCACGGGGATCACCGGGTTCGTCGGCAGCCATCTCGCGGAATTGGCGCTCGCCCGGGACGCCGAAGTCGTCGGCGCGCTGCGCTGGCGCAGCAACACCGAGCACATCGAGCACATCCGCGATCGGCTGACGCTCGTGCAAGCCGAGCTGCGCGACCTGTTCTCGGTACGGACGCTGCTCGAGCAGTCGCGGCCGGACTGGGTCGTTCACCTCGCGGCCCAGAGCTTCGTCGGCGCCTCGTGGCAGACGCCCGCCGAGACGCTGTGGACGAACGCGATCTCGCAGATCAACCTCTTCGAGGGAATGCGCCAGCTCGGCTCGCGCGCACGCTTCCTCGTGATCGGCTCGAGCGAGGAGTACGGCCTCGTCTATCCCGACGAGCTCCCGATCCGAGAGACGAACCCACTGCGGCCGCTCTCGCCCTACGCCGTGAGCAAGGTAACGCAGGACCTCATGGGGTGGCAGTACTTCAAGAGCTACGGCATGGACATCGTGCGGGCGCGCGCATTTAACCACGAAGGGCCCCGTCGAGGCGAGGCCTTCTCAACGTCGAACTTCGCGAAACAGATCGCCGAGATCGAGCTGGGGCTGGCCGAGCCCGTCGTCCACACCGGCGACCTCAAGCCGACGCGCGATTTCTCCGACGTGCGCGACGTCGTGCGCGGCTACTGGGCGCTCCTCGAGGGCGGCACGGCCGGCGAGGTGTACAACCTCTGCTCCGGCGTCGAGTGGTCCATCGA
>JBOHQB010000232.1:0-5708 GCA_050731995.1 Candidatus Rokuibacteriota bacterium | reverse complement strand
GGTCAGCTCCGCGAGCGAGAGCGTGTGATCGGCGCCGAAGGCGCGCGCCAGCTCGAGGCGGCCAGGAATGCGGTCGATGACGATGACGCGGCCGGCGCCCATGTCGCGGGCGACGGCAATCGCGTTGAGCCCGAGGCCGCCGGCGCCTTGCACGACGACCGTGTCGCCCGTCCCGAGCCCCGCGCGGTGCAGGCCGTAGAGGACCTGGGCGAGCGCGCAGTTTGCCGGCGTTGCCATGTCGTCAGTGATCTCGTCGGGCATCGTGAAGACGTAGTGGTTCGGGCGGAGGTAGTAGTAGTCGCCGTACGCGTTGTTGAAGTAGGGCGGCGTGCCGGCGACGCGGTTCGGTCGCGCCTTCTTCGGGCAGCTGCCCATCTCGTCGCGCAGGCAGACGCGGCAGCGGCCGCAGGGGAAGAAGTAGACGAAGGTGATGCGGTCCCCCTCTGCGAGCGGCCGGCCGAGCGAGTCCGTCGTCACGCCGCTCCCGAGGCGCTCGACACGCCCGCACATCTCGTGGCCGAAGGTGAGGTTCTCGGGGATCGCGCCGTACACCTCCTTCATCTCGCCGCGCCAGATGTGCAGGTCCGAGCCGCAGACGCCCGCGCGCGTGAGCTTGACCAGAATCGCGCCCGGCTCGGGATCCGGCACCGGATACTCGCGCAGCTCGAACTCGCCGCCGTACGCTTTCAGGACCGCGATGCGCCCTTTCATGCCGTGGACCTCCTCCGTTGGTCGACCGCCGGGAGGATTATGAACCTCGCCCGATCCCGTGGCGAGCCTGTAGAATCGGGCCCCGATGAGCGCTCAGGGGATTCGGCAGGTCGGCTGGTTCGATTGCCCGGGCGGCGGGCAGGTCGTCGTGGACGGGCGAGTCGCGTACGTCGCGCACATGAAGGCGCCGCACGGCACGACGCTCGTGGACGTGAGCGACCCGAAGGCGCCGCGCGCGCTGGCCACCCTCGAGGTCCCGGCGGGAACGCACTCGCACAAGGTGCGCGCGGTGAACGGCGTGATGCTCGTCAACCGCGAGGCGCACCCGGCGAACGACGTGCGGCCTGGCTTCGCGGGCGGGCTCGGCATCTATGACGTCTCCACGCCGACCCGACCGCGCGAGCTCGCCTTCTGGCGCTGCGGCGGGGCCGGCGTCCATCGCTTCACCTTCGACGGTCGCTACGCTTACGTCTCGCCCGAGATTGACGGCTACGTCGGCAACATCGTGATGATCCTCGACCTCGCCGACCCGGCACGGCCCGAGGAAGTCGGCCGCTGGTGGATGCCGGGGCAGTGGATCGCGGGCGGCGAGACACCGTCGTGGAAGGGGCGTCATCACCGCTGCCACCACCCGATCCGGCTCGGCGACCGTCTCTACGTCTCCTACTGGCACGGCGGGTTCGTGATCCTCGACATCTCGGACATGGCGAAGCCCCGCTTCGTCTCGGGTCTCGACTGGAGCCCGCCCTTCATCACGCCGACGCACACCGCGCTGCCGGTGCCATTCCCGCTCCACGGCCGGCGCGTCATGCTCGTCGCCGACGAGGACGTGGCGAAGCTCGAGCCCGGGCCGCCCTCGTTCCTCTGGCTCGTGGACATCACGAACGAGGCGCGGCCCATGCCCTTCGCCTCGTTCCAGGTGGCGGGGATCGACGGCGCGCCGCAGCCCGAGTTCACCGGCTGTCACCAGCCCGTCGAGACGATCACATCGACGGATGTTCCGGTCGCGTGGTTTGCCCACGGGCTGCGAGTCGTGGATATCAAGGACCCGCACGCCCCGCGCGAGATCGCGCACTTCCTGCCCGACCCGCCGCAGGGGCACGGGCGCGTGTGCGCCAACGACGTCTTCGTGGACGACCGCGGGCTCATCTACCTGATCGATCGCGGACGAGGGCTGCACATTCTCGAGCGCGTCTGACCGATGCCCATGGCCAACGCTTCCTCAGCGACAGACCGCGTGGTCCTCGGCACCGCGACGCCCGGCGGCGGCTTTCCCGTCTACGGCGGCGCCGTCGCTGATACCATCAACGAGACCGACCCGACGCTCACCGTCGAGATGCGGAACACGAATGGCTCGACCGAGAACGTGCCGTTGCTGGAAGCGGGGCAGATCGACCTCGGTCTCGTGACGGGCGAGGTCGCGTACGAGGCGATGAGCGGCATCGGTCGGCCGACGGCGAGTCTCAAGATCCTCACGGCGATGTATCCAACGCCGGGCATGTTCGTCGTGCGCGCCGACAGCCCGTATCGGACGATCGCGGATCTCCGCGGCAAGCGTGTCGCGTGGGGCGCGCGCGGCTCGGGGCTCGTCATCCTCGCGCGCTACACGCTCGACGGCATCGGTCTCGACCCGCAGAAGGACTTCGAGGGCGTCCTGCTCGACCAGGCGGGCGACGGCCCGAAGATGGTGATCGAAGGCCAGGTGGCCGCGCTCTGGGGCGGCGGCCTCGGCTGGCCGGGATTCGCCGCCGTCGCCAAGGGGCCCGCCGGCGCGCGCTTCATCGTGCCCGACCCCGACGCCATCAAGCGCATCCAGGCGAAGCACCCGTTTCTGAAAACGCTGGCCGTGCCGGCGGGCTCGTATCCAGGGCAGGACGCTGCGCTCGTCTCGGTGGGCTCGTGGGCGCTCATTCTGACAACCCCGACGCTCGACGACGAGGTCGCGTACCGGCTCGCGCGGGCGCTTCATCGTGGCGAGGCAGCGCTCGGCAAGCGGCTCGCCCAGGCGCGCGACACGACCGCCGCCAACACGGTCGCCGCGGCGCCACGCCTTGAGCTGATCCACCCGGGCGTGCTCCGCTACCTGCGCGAGGTCGGGCTCGCGCGTTAACCTCCGCCTCGATCACCGAATGATGTGATCCGCTCGCAGCCGCCCACGGCGATGGTGAAGCGTCCTCGGCGAGGCGGATCACGTTGGACCTCATCAAGATGAGCCGTTGACGCCGATATACAAGTTATTGTATGCTGTGGCATGAGCGAAAAACCCTTGATTTGGCTCGGGAGCTCCCGAGAGACGATCAAGGCGTTCCCGGGCGATGTCCGAACGATTGCGGGGTTCCAGCTCTGGCGCGTACAGCGTGGGCTGGAGCCGAACGATTGGACGCCGATGCCGAGCGTAGGGTTGGGCGTACAAGAGATCCGCATTCACACCGGGGCCGAGCATCGTGTGCTCTATGTCGCAAAGTTTGCCGAGGCAGTCTACGTCTTGCGAGCCGGAAGGGATAGGTGCTCCGTGAAGAAGGTGAAGCTGACCCGGTCGAGCGGGAATGTCTTCCGCGATCTCGGCTTCTCACCGGACGAGGCCGAGTACCTCAAGGTCCGTTCGGAGCTGATGCTCAGCCTACAGAAGGTAATCAAGGCGCGCGGATTGACGCAGGCCGAGGCTGCCGAGCGTCTTGGCGTGACGCAACCTCGCGTCAGCGATTTGATGCGCGGTCAAATCACCCTCTTCAGCATCGACACACTAATTGACATGTTGGCCCGCCTTGGAATCCGCGCGAAGGTCGTTCTCTATCCCCGCCGCCAGCGTGCCGGAGTTGCATAAACGACGCCTTCAGCGGCCGGCCCCATGGGCCGGACCGCTGCAAGGGTGGGGTTCGGCTGTGGACGCATCGATCGCAGCCGACACCTCGCGACCGACAGATCTTTGCCACTCGCTGGCCAACTGTCTAAGAGGCGGACCGTCGAACACGTCGGGATAAATCACTTCACGGACCCACTGGTCGTAGCAAAAGGCGGCCTCGAGCGCCCGATCGAAGATTGGGACGGGTTGTTTGAAGCCTAGCTCTCGGTGGGCAGCTCGTCAGCCTGATCGACGGCAATGCGTCGCAGGTGAGTCTCGTTCTGGCCGTGGGATCCGAAAACCATGCACCAGCACATGCTGGCCTGAAGAAGGTGGGCGTCACATGTGTCGGTCCAGAACCAAGAACGGGTCCAGTGACTGGTAGGGTTCGATTTGATGGCTCGGTAGTGAGTCAAATGCCTGGCGAAGCGGTCGACGAGGGGCAGCTGCTGTACAAATACTTCCTTTCGGTACGCCATCAAGAGTTGCTCCTCGCGGCCGAACTCTATCTATCTTGAACTGCGTTATCCGTTATCGCGACAAAGGAGCCCGAGCCCTCCCGACAGTTTCTGAGTTTCCGAACTCTTGCAGCACACGCCCTGAGTCACTCGCCGGGATATACCGTGGGGCGCCCCAAGGGTATCGCGCGAGCGTTGACACGTGCGGCGCCATACGCTTGCTAGGGCGCGAGCGTCTTGGCGATCTCCTCCACCGACGGCGGCGTCGGCGTGTCCTTCCAGCCGGCCAGACGCTTGTAAATCTCGGCGGCAGCCTCGTGGAAGCCGGCCGGCAGACCCGACGCGCCGAAGGCGGCCGCGATCTCCTCCATCTCACCGACAAACCGCCACGCCTTGCGCGAGTTCGAGTTGACCGCCGCCTCCGAGCGCGCGGCGAGCCCCGGCTGCGAGAGCGCCCACTCGGCGACGAGCGTCGCGTCCACGCGCTCGTGGACGGCGAAGGCGCGCACCGCCATGAGCAGCGCGGCGTGGCCCTTGGTCCACGCGGCGTACGCGACCTTGACGGCCGAGGCCGCACCGGGTGGGCCATCCACGACGATTGCTTCGAGGAGGCCGCCGTGGAAGAGGGCGGCGACCCGCTGGGCCGTTGAGCCCGACAGATAGAGACGGGTGGTGCCGGCCTTGCGCGGCGGCGGGCCGATGATGCCACCATCGACGAACGTCGCTCCGCCGGCCTCGACGATCCGTCCGATCTCACGCGCTGTCGCCGGCGATACGGCGTTGCCGTCCATGAACGCGCCGCGGAAGCGGAGCGCGGCCACCTCGCGCGCCAGGTCCACGGCGGCGTGCGGCGGGCAGACGGAGACGATGGTCGCCGCGGTCCGGACGACCGCCGCCATGTCGCCGGCGTCCTCGAGACCGTCGGCCTTCGCGCGCGCCGCCGTCGCGGCGCCACGTCCCGACGAGGCCCAGAGCACGCGGTGCCCGCCCGCGCGGAGCGCGGCGCCGACGACACTTCCCATCTCGCCCGGATTCAGCACGCCGATCGTCTCGCTCATCACGCCTCCTGTCGGCTCACGCCGAGAAATCGCGTAGCACGCGGCCGGGCCGGCCGCACTCGCGGATCACGCCGCGCTCGTCCACCGTGCGAACGCCGTTGACCCAGACGCCGTGGACGCCGACCGCCGGGGTGTCCAGACGCGACGCCCCCGTCGGCAGGTCGTTGACCCGTCGCTTCGGGCCGCGCGCGACCGTCTTCGGATCGAAGAGCAGCAGGTCCGCCCAGGCGCCCGGTACTAGACGACCCCGGTCCGGGATGCGATAGGCCGCGGCCACGTCGCTCGTCACGCGCTTGACCGCCTGCTCGAGCGTCAGGTCGCCGCGCTCGCGCACCCAGTGACCGAAGAGGTGGAGACCGAAGCCCGCGTCGCAGAGGAACGACAGATGCGCGCCCGCGTCCGAGAGGGCGACGGCGGCGTGCCGGTGGCGGAGGAGCTTGCGCACCTCGTCCTCGTCCGTGTTGAAGAGACGGCAGTCGAACATGGCGTCCAGCTCGCCGTCGAGGCCGAAGTCGAGGAAGACGTCGAAGGGATCGCGCCCGGACTCGCGCGCCAGCTCCGCGATCGTGCGGCCGACGAGCGCGCGATGCTCGGGCCGGGTCGCCTCCATGATCGTCAGGTGCTCCCACGTCTTGTTGC
>JBOHQB010000231.1:0-34380 GCA_050731995.1 Candidatus Rokuibacteriota bacterium | reverse complement strand
GGGGGGGGGCGGAGGGCGGAACGGCGGCCCTGGTTCAGCAGGGTCGCAGGAAGGGGCGGAGGTTCCGAGAAGGGACGTTCCGTCAAGAGCGCGTTTGTCCCGTCTACGCTCCTTGACCCCCCCCCTCGACGACACCGAGATACTGAAGCTCCTGGCCGATCTCTTCGCCTACCAGTACGTCGTCGAACGCATCGGACAGCCGTCTCAACGAACGCAGAGCAACGAGGGCGGCGGACTTTCGGCCGCTCCGTCCGGGCACGAAGAATTGTTTCCCCCGCTGCAGCCTTCGAGGGGGTGCGTGCCACTCACCCGAGCGGTAACTCCTTCGCGCGCTCGATCAGGAGGATGTCCTCGGCCCACCAGACATGATCCTCGTCAATCGCCCCCGCCTCACGCATCTCCTCGTAGGCCTCGTCGGTCGCGACGTGACCGAGCGCGCCGACACGCTGCACGCTGTCGAGGTACGTCCGTATCTCCTCGCGATCGAAGACGTCCTTGATCTCCGTCACGAAATTCAGCACCTCGCCCGCGGGAGGTTGAGGAGCTTCTCGCCGATCAGGTAGCCGAGCGCCTTCTGGAGACCGAACGCCTCGCGGATATCCCAAGCGGCCTCGCACTGCTCGATCCAGATCTCGTGAACCTCGCGCATCGGTGCCGGCATTCTACCCCGCGCTGGCCGGCTCGCGTTGTCCCGCGTTCTTGGCTACGATCGGGCCGAGTCCCCTGCCGCGAGAACGGGAACCTTTCACAGGAGGGGAGCCGAGCCCAGAGACGCAGCACCTGTCCGGCGGGGGACTCGATGACGTAGAGGCCAGAGGTCGGATCGAACCACGATCCCGAGCCCGGTCGCCCCGAGCTCGAGAACCCAGAGCCCAGAATCCAAAGCCCGAGCCGTGGCTCTGGGCTCTTGTGTTCTTCGCCGGGGGATCGGCACCGTGGCACCGAGAGAGCTCGAGAGGCTGTTGTGCACCTGCACCAAGCAGCTCGTGCGATTCAGCGACGAGGGCGTGGAGCTGCTCTGCCGGTACTGTAAGCGGGTCACCCTCGCCCGTTACGAGGAACTGGCGAGCCCGGCCGGGCTCCGGAAGCTCGGCCTGCGACTCCTGCGGGCCGCGCGCCGCGAGAAGAGTCCCTGAGGGATACAGCCGGCGTCTGAAAGAGTGGACATTGACGCGCCTCCACGCCGGACGTGCAATGGCGACGCTCGAATGCTCGAGCGTGCCGTGCACCGGAAAATACAGGAGAGCGTCGATGACCACATTCGTTTCGTTGCTCGTGCTGCTCCTCTGCGTTGTCTCGCATGCCGCGCCGGCGGCCGCCGCGCTGGTCCCATCCGCCGGGGCCGTCGCCGGTCCGATCGCCTCGGCGGCGACCCGCGACAAGGTCAACATCAACAGCGCGTCCGTGAAGGAGCTGACGACGCTCGAGGGGGTCGGGCCCAAGCTCGCGGAGCGGATCGTCGAGTACCGTGACGCGCACGGCCCGTTCCGGAAGGCGGAGGACTTGCGCAAGGTCGAGGGCGTCGGCGGCGTGCTGTGGGAGAAGAACCGCGAGCGCATCGTCATCAAGTGAACGCGCACCCGACTTTTTCTTTGGCGCGCCCGGCCGCTGCGGTAGGATGTGGGCAAATCGGCCGGAGCGACAACAGCGCTCCTCAGGGCGTCCCCACCGACAATCCCGTCGGCGGCTGACGTGGCCGAGCCCCGGGCCGGGAGTCGGCATCCGGTTCTGGGTGGGTGGGAACTGGGCCCGCGTGGCGGCCTTGCCGAGAACAGGAGGTGATCCAGCCGATGTGTACTCCTACGGTGATCTGTGAGGTGGTTGCCTCCTAGGCAGGGTCCACGCTAGCGCAGGGTGGAATTGCCTGGGAGTCCAGGCGCCACCGACCCCGACGATCCCGCCTCACCAAGCGGGGCGGCGCAACGGCGAGTGACAGCATCACGCGCCGCAAGCCATCGTCGGGGTTTTCATTTGTGCCGAGGGGGGCGACCCCCCTCGGACTCCCCCAGCAGTCGACGCCTTTTACGCCTGCAGCTGCGGGACGGCGTGTCCGAGATGGCGCTCGATCTGGCGGAGCTGATCGTGCTCCTCCGGTGACGCAAAGCTCGACGCCGTGCCGCTCGCCTCGGCGCGCGCGGTGCGGCCAATGCGATGGATGTAGTCCTCCGGCGTGTGCGGCAGATCGAAGTTCACGATGTGCGCGATATCCGGGACGTCGATGCCGCGCGCCGCGATGTCGGTGGCCACGAGCACCCGGTAGCGTCCCTCACGGAACCCGTCGAGCGCCTCACGGCGTTGGGCCATCGAGCGGTTGGCGTGCAGACGCGTGACGCGATGCCCCGCCGCTTGCACGGCGCGCGCCACGCGGTCGGCGCGGTGCTTGGTGCGGGTGAAGACCAGTGTTTGGCCGCGCTCCTGGCCGAGGAGCCTCAGCAGGAGCGGTGTCTTGTCCTGCACCTGCGCCCGGTAGAGCACCTGCGTGACCTTGGCGACGGGCCGGGCGATCGTGCCCGCATCGATCCGGACCGGCCGGACCAGATGCTGGCGGACGAGGGCCTCGACCTCTTTCGGCATCGTCGCCGAGAAGCAGAGCGTCTGCCGGTCGAGCGGAACCACGCGAAGGATGCGCTCGACCTGGGGCGCGAAGCCCATGTCGAGCATCCGGTCGGCCTCGTCGAGAATGACGAGCCGGATCGTCCCGAGGCTCGTCGTCCGGCGCTCGAGATGGTCGAAGAGACGCCCCGGCGTGGCCACGATGACGTCGGGGCGCTTGCCGAGGGCGGACACCTGAGGCCCCATCGACTCACCGCCGATCAGGACGACGGTCCTGAGCGCCGGGCCGAGCGTGTCGAATGTCTCCGCGATCTGGAGCGCCAGCTCGCGAGTCGGCGCCAGCACCAGTGCGCGCGGGCCCGCGGGCGGTGAAACCCTCCCGGTGAGGAGTGAGCCCGCCCCGGCGAGGCGTTCACCCGCCCCGGCGAGGCGTTCACCCGCCCCGGCGAGGCGTTCAATGGTCGGAATCGCAAACGCCGCGGTCTTGCCGGTGCCCGTCTGGGCGCAGCCGATGACGTCGCGCCCATCCAGGATCGGACCGATGACCTGGGCCTGGATGGGCGTGGGCGTCGCGTACCCGGCGCGTGCGATCGCGGCGAGCATGGGTTCAGTGAGCGGAAGATCAGTGAATGAGCGAACCATCAGTGTGTGAGCCTTTCGGTCTGAGGTTATTGGAAGCGCCCGGGCCCGTCGCCGGACCCGGGCGCGCGATGCGTGAGGCTAGGCTTTCCGGACGTTGGCTGCCTGAAGACCCTTCGGACCGCGGGTGACCTCGAAGTCGACCTTGTCACCTTCGGCCAGGGACTTGAAGCCCTGGGCCTGAATGGCGCTGTAGTGGACGAACACGTCCTCCCCGCCCTCCTGCGTGATGAACCCGTAGCCCTTCGCGTCGTTGAACCACTTCACCTGTCCTGTTGCCATCCCGCGACCTCTCTCTTGGGGGTCTTCAGCCCCTGCATGCTCCCGCCACGATGGCGGGGTCACCTGCCGGGATTGGCAGGCAAAGAAAAAACGCCGCGCGAGCTGGGACCGCGCGGCGTTCGTTTCGATTTCGTCAATCGCTACCGACTCCGTGTTGAACCAGAACTGTTTGGAGGATCGCACGGCGGGCGCGCGCAAGTCAACCGATTTTTGCGCCCGGATCTCGGCGCGTCTCGATCACGCGCGTGATCGGACGCGAGCCGTTCCTCGTGCCGAGCCAGCCGGGAATCGCGACCGAGAAGCGGCCCGCGGTGCCGCCGGCGACGACGATGTGGATCTCGTCCGGCGAGGGGAATTTCGGAATCGGCTCGTCGGCGACGGGGGGCGCCTTCGTGTACCTCAGATTGGTGCCCTCACCGTGCAGGTCGTCGGGCACGAGCGTCCGGTACGGCACGCGGATCGTCTCCCAGAGATAGCGCGCGAGGTCCGCGCGCGACCACCCGTCGTCGGCGAAGGTGCGCGCGTGCTCGGGCCCGACCACGAGCATGGTGTGCGAGTAGAGCGGGAAGTGCTTGCTGTTCCAGAGTCCGGCCATCGTCCAGCCGAGCGAGCCCGCCAGCGCCCGTGCCGTGCGGCTCGCGTGGTCCGAGATGCCGTGCGGTGCCTCTCCGGCGAAGAGCGTCACGGCGCTGTGCGAGGGGTCGCAGCCGCGGCTCGCGTGGAGCGGGGGCCACGGGCTTGCCTCCTCGTGCTCGGCGATGCAGTAGGTGTAGCGGCCCGGATGGCCGAAGGTGGACATCGACGTCTCGCCGGGCCGGGCGCCTCCGACGTTGATCATCAGAAGACGCAGCGCGCGCCCGATCGTCGCGTTGGCGCGGTAGCCGGGTCCGAAGACGCCGAAGGACGCGTTGAGGCCGATGCGCGCGCGGATCGGTCCGTTGACGACGATGAGGGGCGCCGAGAAGTGCGTGGAGGTGGCCATGCCGTGCAGGTTGAAGTCGGGGTCGCACGCGCACTCCGCCGCCGCGAGAACGACGGGCAGGTACTCGGGCCGGCATCCGGCCATGACCGCGTTGATCGCGGCCTTCTCGACGGTGAGGCGTCCGTAGTTCGGCGGTAGCTCGCCGATCAGCTCCGCGCGGTCACGCGCGGTGCCGGCCAGCATACGCTCGACCCGCTCGCGCGTCGGGGGCACGACGGGCAGCCCGTCGGTGACGCCCTTGTCGAAGAACAGCTCGAACTCGTCGATCACGGGCCCACCCTCACGGCGCCCGCACTATACCCCGATCCGCGATGTAGGGCCGGGGCCGGGGGTCGGTGAAGGAAATCCGTCGTGGTCTCCTGGCGGTGGCGGCGGACCGGGGCCGGGGGTGTGCCCAAGAAATCCGTTGGCCCTACAGCGATCGGAGCCGCACACGTGTGTATTGTCGCGCGCCCGATTGCCTCGCGGATTTCGGGGCACGCCCCCGGCCCCGGTCCGCCGCCACGCGGGTATACTCGCGGCGTGGGGATGACGATCACCGAGAAGATCGTCGCGGCGCACGCGGCACGTGCGACGGGCGTGATCGCGGATGTGACGCAGGGCAGGACCTGGCAGGGCGCGCCCTTCCCGCCGTTCCTCCAGGAGCTCATCCGCGCCGGCGGGCTCGCGCCCTACGTCCGGCGACGCCTTCAGTCGCAAAGCCGCTGAAAAACCGTCCGTTTTCTGGAAGGCGCGCCCGTCCCGGCGGGCCCGCTCGCTCGGCGGCCCTAACGTGGCGGAAAATCGGCGTTTTCGGTGAGGCCGTGGCACGGACTGTGCTAAGGTAACTGCGCCCGAGAACCGGGGCGCGTAATCTGACGCGGATGGAGCGGCGATGATCTACAACCTGCTAGCCGGAATGTTCTCGAACGATCTCGCGATAGACCTGGGCACGGCGAACACGCTCGTCTACGTGCGGGGCGAGGGCATCGTGCTCAACGAGCCCTCGATCGTCGCGATCCACCAGGCCGACCACTCGGTGCTCGCCGTCGGCCGCGACGCCAAGGCGATGCTCGGCCGCACGCCGGGCAACATCGTCGCGATCCGGCCGCTCAAGGACGGCGTCATCGCCGACTTCGACGTGACCGAGAAGATGCTGCACTACTTCATCTCCAAGGTTCATCGGCGCCGCACGCTCGTGCGGCCGCGCATCGTCGTCGGTGTGCCGTCGGGCATCACGCAGGTGGAGAAGCGCGCCGTGCGCGATTCGGCGATGCAGGCCGGGGCGCGCGAGGTGTACCTCATCGAGGAGCCGATGGCCGCGGCGATCGGCGCGGGGCTGCCGATCCAGGAGCCCGGCGGCAACATGATCGTGGACATCGGCGGCGGGACGACCGAGGTCGCCGTCATCTCGCTCTCCGGCGTCGTGGTCGCGAAGTCCGTGCGCATCGCCGGCGACGAAATGGACGAGGCGATCGTCCAGTACATCAAGAAGCACTACAACCTGCTCGTCGGCGAGCGCCGGTCCGAGGAGATCAAGATCCAGCTCGGCTCGGCCTATCCGTCGGGCGGCGACCGGCGGACGATGGAGGTCAAGGGGCGCGACCTCATCGACGGCATCCCCAAGACGATTGTGATCACGGACGAGGAGATCCGCGAGGCGCTGCGCGAGCCGGTCATGACCATCGTGGAGACCGTGCGCACGTGCCTGGAGCGGACGCCGCCGGAGCTCGCCGCGGATATCGTGGACAAGGGCATCGTCATCACCGGCGGCGGGGCGCTGCTCCGCGGCCTGGACCAATTGCTGCGTCAGGAGACGAATCTGCCGGTCACGCCGGGCGACGATCCGCTGTCCTGCGTGGCGCTCGGCACCGGCAAGGTGCTCGACGAACTCGATCTGCTGAGGAAGGTCGCGATCCCGGCCTAGTCGTTTCGCGCCGGGGCGTCGCGGTCTCGGAGTCGAACGTGAAGATTCGTGCGGTCGTACTGCTCGGCGCCGTCGCCGGCGTGTGCTTCGTGCTGCTGACGCTCCAGACGCGGGGCCACGGCTCGGGCGCCGCCGATGCCCTCACCCTCGTCACCGCGCCCGTCCAGGCCGTGCTGGCCGGCGCCCACCGCGCAGCCGTCGCAACGTGGGCGACGTACGTGGACTGGAAGAACGTCCGCGTCGAGAACCAGCGGCTGCGCGAAGAGGCCCGGCGGCTCCGCGTGGAGGCGCTCCGCGTCAACGAGACCGCGGAGGAGAACGCCCGCCTCCGCCGGCTGCTCGAGCTCAAGGAGGCGCTGCCGCTCACGACGCTCTCCGGTGAGATCATCGCGCGCGACTGGGGCGGCTGGGTCCGCTCGCTGACCGTCAACCGCGGCCGCGGCGACAGCGTGTCGCGGCTCTCGGCGGTGATCGCGCCCGACGGGCTCGTCGGGCGCGTCGTCGACGTGCGCCTCGGCGTGTCGATCGTGCAGGTGCTCACGGATCCCGCCTCGACGGTCGGCGGCGTCGTCGTCCGCACACGCACGCCCGGCATCGTGGAGGGCGAGCCGCGCGGCACGATCCGGCTGAAGTATATGGCGCGCGACGGCGCGGGGATCCAGGTCGGCGACCTCGTGGTGTCCTCGGGCGCGGGCGGCCTGTTCCCGCGCGGCATTCCCGTCGGCCGCGTGCGCGCGATCGACGACCGCGGCTCGGCGCTCTTCCACTACGCGCAACTCACGCCGGCGGTGGACTTCGGGCGCGTCGACGAGGTGCTGCTGCTGGTCGGCGACGCGGCGCGCGACGTCGCGTCGTTCTTCGGGGACGGGAGCTGATGCGCGGGCTCCTCGCGGCGGCCGTGATCGGCGGCGGGGTGGCGGGCACGACGCTCGCGCCGGCGCTGCGCATCGCCGACGTCACGCCCGACATCGCGCTGATTGTCGTCGTGCTGCTGGCCCTCCGGCGCGGCCCCGAGTTCGGGTGCGTCGGCGGGTTCGTCGCCGGGCTGTTCCAGGACGCCGCGAGCGGCGGGTTCCTCGGCGTGCAGGCGCTCACCAAGGCGGCGGTCGGCTTCGCGATCGGTCTGGCCGGCGCCCGCCTGGCGGTCCAGCAGCCGGCCGTGCAGGTGCTCGGGATCGTGCTGCTCACCGTGGCCGAGGGCGTCACCCGTTTCGGGCTCCTCCGCCTCGTGGGCTTTCCGGCGCCGTTCGGCGAGGTGCTCATCTATCTCGTGTTGCCGCAGGCGCTCTACAACGGCTTCCTCGGCGCGCTGGTCGCGTTCGCGCTGGCCTCCGCGCAGTGGGTCGGGCGGCGCGCCTGATGCGCCGTCCGTTCCGTCCGCGCCTCGGGCCCTCGCCGTTTCCGAGCCAGCGCGACGCCGGCCAGCGGCGGATCGCGGCGATGTCGGGGATCGTCGTGGCCGCGCTCCTCGTCGTCCTCTGCCAGCTCTGGTATCTGCAAGTGCTCGAGGGCGGGCGCTTCCACGAGGCGTCGGAGAAGAACCGGATCCGCATCCGGCCCATCGCCGCTCCCCGCGGCATCCTTTTCGATCGCAACGGCGCTCCGCTCGTGGACAACCGGCCTGCCTTCACGCTGTCGCTGATCCCGCGCGAGCTCGACCGCGACGTGGACCGGCGCAACGCGGTGCTCGGGCGCCTCGCGGTGCTGCTGCAGATCCCGTACCAGGAGCTCGTGGACGCGGTCGGGCGCGTCTCGCCCGACTCGCTGCTGCCCGTCCGAGTGCGCCGCGGCCTCACGATGGACGACGTCGCGCGGGTCGAGGAGTGGAAGCTCGAGCTGCCGGGCGTCATCGTGGAGGTCGAGCCGCAGCGCGCCTACCCGACGAGCCGCTTCGCGGCGCACCTCCTCGGCTACGTGCGCGAGGCGAACGACGAGCAGCTCAAGCAGGGCCGTCACCGGCGCGGCGACATGGTCGGGCAGAGCGGACTCGAGCGGCTGCTCGACGAGCACCTGCGTGGACGCGACGGCGGCGAGCGCATCGAGGTGGACGCCATGGGCCGGCCCGTGCGCCTGATCCAGTCCACGGAGCCCAACCCGGGCGCGACGGTCGTCACGACGGTGGACCGCCGCATCCAGGAGGCCGCCGAGCGCGCGCTGGAGGGCCATGCCGGCGCCGTCGTCGTGATGGATCCGCGCAACGGCGACGTGCTCGCGCTCGTCTCGGCGCCCGCGTTCGAGATCGACCGGTTCACCGGCGCGATCGACCGGACCGCGTGGCAGCGCGTGGTGCAGGATCCCGAGTTCCCGCTGCTCAACCGCGCCGTGCAGTCGCAGTACGCGCCGGGCTCGGTCTTCAAGGTTGTCGTCGCGGCAGCGGGCCTGCAGGAGGGCACGCTGACGCCCGCAGACCGCGTGCACTGCTCGGGCGAGTTCTCGCTCGGTCAGTGGACGTTCAAGGACTGGAAGGAAGGAGGCCACGGCACCGTGGACCTCCATCGCGCGATCGCGCAGTCCTGCAACGTCTTCTTCTACCAGGCCGGCCTCAAGGTGGGCGGTGTGGCGATCGCGCGGTACGCGGAGATGTTCGGCTTCGGCGCGCCGACGCGTGTCGAGCTCGTGGGCGAGAAGGCGGGACTCATCCCGCATCCGCGGTCGCGGCGCGACCGGCGCGCGCCGCCGTGGAGCGCCGGCGAGACGATCAACATGGCGATCGGCCAGGGTCAGGTGCTCGTCACGCCCATCCAGGTCGCGCGCTTCATGGCCGCCGTCGCCAACGGCGGCGTGCTCTGGAAGCCGCGACTCGTGCAGCGCGTGGAGCGCCCCGAGCAAGGCGTCGTCTGGCGTGACGATGGCCGCGTCACGGGCAGCGTCGAGTTGTCGCCGCTGGTGTGGGCCTTCCTCCGTCAAAGTCTGTGGGCGGTCGTCAACGAGGGCGGCACCGGGGCCGCCGCGCGGATCCCCGGCATCGACGTCGCGGGCAAGACCGGCACGGCGCAGCTGATGGCCAAGTCGAAGTCGGAGAAGGGCCAGGACCACGCGTGGTTCGCCGCCTTCGCGCCCGCCCAGGACCCGCAAGTGGTCGTCGTCGTGCTCGCCGAGCGCGGCGGCAAGGGCGGGCAGGTGGCGGCGCCGATCGCGCGGCGGATCTTCAACGCCGTCTTCTACGAGAAGGTCGCCATGGTCGGGCTCGGAGGCTAGCGTGATCATCGGGTTCGATCGACGGCTGCTCCAGAACGTGGACTGGCTGCTGCTCGGCGCGGCGGCGGGGCTCGTCGTCCTCAGCGCCTCGACGCTCATCAGTCTCCACGTCGGGCGCGCGGGCGGCACCGTGGCGTACCGCCAGCTCGCGTGGTTCGGTCTCGGCTTCCTCGCCCTCGTCGTCGCGGCGAGCCTCGACTACCGGCGCGTCGTGCGCGCGGCGCCGCTCCTCTACCTCGTGGGTCTCGGCGGGCTGCTGCTCGTCGTCGCCTTCGGGCGGACCGTCTCGGGGGCGCGCCGCTGGGTTCTGGTCGGCCCGGTGTCGGTGCAGCCGTCGGAGCTCTTCAAGATCTGCTTCATTCTCATGGTGGTCTGGCTGCTGACGTCGCGCTGGGCCCAGCCGCTCGGCCGCTCCACGCTCGCGTTGCTCGTGCCGCTCGTCGCCGTGCCGCTGGTGCTGATCGTCCGGCAACCCGACCTCGGCACCGCGCTGCTGCTGATTCCGGCGCTCGGCGCGCTGCTCGTGGCGGCCGGCATACGCCTGCGCCTCCTGGTCGGCTTCGTCCTCGCCGGGATGGCCGCGCTGCCGCTGATCTGGCTCGCCATGAAGGACTACCAGCGTGAACGGATACTCGTCTTCCTGGACCCATTCCGCGATCCCCTCGGGAGCGCGTACAACGTGATCCAGGCCAAGATTGCCATCGGCTCGGGACAGCTCCTGGGCAAGGGCGTGGCCGGCGCGACGCAGAGCCGGCTCGCGTTCCTGCCGGAGCGTCATACGGATTTCATCTTCGCCGTGTTCGCCGAGATGTGGGGATTCGTCGGTTGTCTCGTGTTGCTCACGTGCTATGCGCTGCTGCTGCTGCGAGGATTCGACATCGCGGTGACCGCGCGTGAGCCCGTGGGCCGCCTCGTCGCGCTGGGCATCACCGCCCTGCTGGCGACGCAGGTGCTCGTCAACGTGGGGATGGTGACCGGGCTCCTGCCCGTGGTCGGTGTGCCGCTGCCGCTCATGAGCTACGGCGGCTCCTCGGTCCTCGTCTCCCTCGCGGCGCTCGGGATCCTGCTCTCCGTGCGGATGCGGCAGTTCCAATGAGACGCGCGCTCGCCGTTGCTGTGACGCGCGCGCGCGCGTCGATGAGGTGCTGCCGTGAGCAAACGGATCGTCGTCAACGCGGGTCTGCTGGAGACCCGCGTCGCAGTCCAGGAGGGTAGCCTCCTCACCGAGCTGTACCTCGAGCGGCCGGGACAGCGCTCGATCGTGGGGAGTGTCTACAAGGGCACGGTGACGAACGTCCTGCCGGGGATGCAGGCGGCGTTCGTCGACCTCGGTCTCACGAAGGACGCCTTCCTCTACGTGGGGGATTACACCGCCAACCTCGACGCCGAGGTCCGCGCGCTGCTCGGCCACGCCGACGAGGAGGACGAGACGGCCGACGTCGAGGTCGACGAGGCCGAGCCGCGCCGGGAATCGGCGGCACCCATCGAGACGATGCTGCACAAGGGCCAGCACGTGCTCGTGCAGGTGTCCAAGGAGTCGCTCGGCTCCAAGGGCGCCCGGATCACGTCGTTCATCTCGCTACCCGGCCGCTACCTCGTGTACATGCCGCAGTCGAATCACGTCGGGGTCTCGCGCCGGATCCGGGACGAGGCGGAACGCGACCGGCTGCGCGCGGCGCTGCGCGATCTTCCGCTCCCGCCCGGCGGGTTCATCGTGCGGACCAACGCCGAGGGCAAGGGGGAGGCGGAGTTCGCCCACGACGTCGCGTTCCTCTCGCGCCTCTGGGCGCAGATCCAGACACGCTTCGAGCAGGCGGCGGCGCCGGCCGTCCTCCACGAGGAGGCCGACCTGCCGTTTCGCGTGATCCGCGACCTTTTCTCGCCCGAGATCGACGAGTTCGTCGTGGACAGCCGGGAGGTGTACGACAAGTGCCTCGGCTACGTCGAGGCTCTCGTCCCCGCGCTGTCCGAGCGCGTGCGCCTCTACACCGACCGGACGCCGATCTTCGAGACGCACGACATCGAGAAGGACATCGAGAAGGCGCTGCGGCGGCGTGTCTGGCTCAAGTCCGGCGGCTACATCGTCATCGACCACACGGAGGCGCTCGTCTCCATCGACGTCAACAGCGGCAAGTACGTCGGCAAGCGGGATTTCGAGCAGACGGTCCTCAAGATCAATCTGGAGGCCATCGGCGAGATCGTGCGCCAGATCCGGCTGCGCGACCTCGGCGGGATCATCATCATCGACTTCATCGACATGGAGATCCCGGAGCACCGCGAGCAGGTGTCGCGCGCGCTGAACAAGGCGCTGGCCGACGACAAGGCGCGGACGAATGTCCTCGACATCTCGGAGCTCGGTATCGTCGAGATGACCCGCAAGCGCGTGCGCCAGGACCTGCGCGCGCTGCTGACCGAGACGTGCGACGTCTGCCGCGGGAGCGGTGTGACCAAATCCGAGATGACGCTCGCCGCCGAGGTTTGCCGCGCCGTCCAGGCCAAGCTCGCCATGGAGGAGGCGCCCGCCGGCGGACGCCAGGTCGTCGTGCGCGTGCATCCGGCGTTCGCCGCGTACCTCGAGGGCGCCGGTCGGGACGACGTGCGGCGGATGGAGGAGGCGCTGGACGTGAAGCTCACGGTCCAGGCCGCGACCGGGCAGGTGCACCGCGACGACTTCGAGGTCCGCCTGCGCTGACGCGGGGCGCGGCCGGCGCTCGCGGGGCGAGGCAGTAGCCGACGTGGAAATCCGCGAGTAGATCCGACGCGGCGACATGTCGAAGGCCGCTGCCTTCGACGCAGGTAGGGCCAACGGATTTCCTTCGCCGGCCACCGCCTCACCCCGCGAGCGTCACCGGCGCCGCGGTGCTCGCGGATTTCCTTGGAGACCCCGCCCCCCGGCCCACCCGCGCGTGGTAGCATCGCGCGCGCATGGCCAAGACCGCGCCCTCACGAATCAGCGCGCAGCGGCTCCTCGGCCAGCTGAGGCTGGCGGCGCGGAAGGGCGACCGCGCGACGCTGTCGCTCGCGCTCGACCAGATGCGCACACTCGCGTTTTCGCCGCGCTACTGGGAGCGCTACCTGATGCTGCTCGGCAACCCGCTCGCGCGGCTCGTGGACCTCCTGGTCATCAAGCAGGGCGAGCGCATCGCCCACCAGAAGGGCTGGAAGCTGCCGCGGGCGACGGCGTCGGACGCTACGACGAGGACGCGAAAGGGGAAGAAGGCGAAGCGGCGCCGCGCGACGCCGTCGGCCGGCGCGATCCAGCCCTCGCTCTTCGAGTGACGCGCGCGTTCGCCGTCGTCAACCCCGCGGCCGGCGGCGGGCGGACGCGCCGCGTCTGGCCGCACGCGCGCGATGCGCTCCGGCGCCTCGGCGCCGATCTCGAAGCGGTGGAGACACGCGAGCCCGGCGAGGCCACGGCGTTGGCGCGGGCCGCGGCGGAGCGCGGCTGGCCCCTGGTCGTCGCCGTCGGCGGCGACGGCACGCTTCTCGAGGTCGTCAACGGCGTCGCGGGTGTGGTCGCGCCCGCCGGCGGCACGCGGGCGAGCGTCGGCTTCATTCCGACGGGCCGGGGGTGCGACGCGTGCCGCAACCTCGGGATTCCGACCGATCCGGTTGCCGCGGCGCGGCGTCTGGCCGACGGCGCGGACGTTACGCTCGATCTCGGCGCCGCGGAATGGCCCGACGGCACGCGGCGCCGCTTCGTCGCGGCAGCGGGCGTCGGCTTCGACGCGGCGGTCGCGCGTCGCGCGGCGTCGCTCCGCGGCGGCGGGACGGTGCCCTATCTCGTCGCGGTGCTCCTCACGCTCGCGCGCCACCGTCCTGTCGACGCCGAGATCTCCGTGGACGGACGCCGGGCGTGGTCGGGACCGCTGACCGCCGCCGTCGTTGCCAACGGGCGGCACTACGGCGGCGGCATGCGGATCGCGCCGTCGGCGGCGCCGGACGACGGCCGGCTGGACCTCGTCGTCCTCGGCGAGATGGGGCGTGCCGAGCTGCTCCGCTGGCTTCCGCGCGTCTACAGCGGCGGCCATCTCCGTCATCCGCGCGTCGTCACGATTCCGGGGCGGACCTTCGCGATACGGGCGGCGGTGCCCCTGCCCGTCCACCTCGATGGCGAGGCCGCGCCGGACGCGCCCGTCGACGTGACCGTCGAGCCCGGCGCGCTCCGCCTCCGCCGCTGACACGCGGTTGACACGACCCGGCGCCCGGCGCAGACTACCCCTAGGGGGTATAGGGTGATCAACGACGAGACGAAAACGAAGGCGCGGGGACGGCTGCGTCGCATCGAGGGGCAGGTGCAGGGGCTGCAGCGGATGCTCGACAACGACGCGTACTGCGTGGACATCCTGCTCCAGATCTCGGCGGTGCAGGGGGCGCTCGAGCAGGTGCAGAAGCTCCTCCTCGGCCGGCACATCGAGTCGTGCGTCGCGGACGCGCTCCGGTCGGGGTCGCGCGGCGACCGGCAGCAGAAGCTCGACGAGCTGCTCGACGTCTTCTCCCGCTTCGGAGGCCGTTGATGGAGCGGATCACGCTGCCGGTGCGCGGCATGCACTGCGCCGCGTGCGTCGGCCGCGTCGAGCGTGCGCTCGGCTCGGTCGATGGGGTCACGGCCGCGTCGGTCAACCTCGCCACCGAGCGGGCGACGGTGGAGCTCGAGCCCGCGCGCGCGTCGCTCGAGGCGCTCCGGGCCGCCGTCGCGGCCGCGGGGTACGAGCTCGGCGCGCCCGCGGCCTCCGGCGGAGCGGCGGCGCCGGCGTCCGACCCAGCGCGCGCGGCGCGGGCAGAGGAGCAGCGGCGCGAGCTCGTCAAGCTCGTCGTCGGCGCCGCGCTCTCGATTCCGGTGCTCGTCGGCGGGATGCGTCACGTCTTCCCCTGGGCGCCCGCGTGGCTGGCCGACCCGTGGACGCTGCTCGTGCTCACCACGCCGGTGCAGTTCTGGGTCGGCGCCGCGTTCCACCGGGGCTTTCTGTACGACCTGCGCTACCGCAGCGCCTCGATGTCCACGCTGGTCTCCCTGGGCACGACCGCGGCCTACGCCTTCAGCGTCGCGGTGACGCTCAGGCCCCACGCGTTCATGGCCGTCGGCGGCATGACCTATTACGATGTCAGCGCAGTCGTCATCACGCTGGTCGTGCTGGGGCGCTGGCTCGAGGCGCGGGCACGCGGGCGCACGTCGGACGCGATCCGTCGGCTGGTCGCGCTCGCGCCGCGCACGGCGCGCGTGCTGCGCGGCGGCGCCGAGGTGGACGTTCCGACGGCGGAGGTGGTCGTCGGTGACGTCGTGCGGGTCCGCCCGGGGGAGCGCATTCCGGTGGACGGCATCGTCCTGGAGGGCGCCTCCGCGGTGGACGAGTCCATGCTGACCGGCGAGAGCCTCCCGATCGAAAAGGCGTCCGGCGCCCAGGTGATCGGGGGCACGATCAACCGTACAGGCTCGTTCGTGTTCCGCGCCACGCGCGTCGGTGCCGAGACGACGCTGGCGCGCATCGTCCGGCTCGTGGAGGAGGCGCAGGGCTCGCGCGCGCCGATCCAGCGAGTCGCGGATCGGGTCGCCGCGGTCTTCGTGCCGGTCGTGCTCGCCATCGCCGGGGCCACGTTCCTCGCGTGGTGGTTCCTGGGGCCGGAGCCGGCCGTGCTCTCGGCGCTGACGAATGCGGTCGCGGTGCTCGTCATCGCGTGCCCGTGCGCGATGGGTCTCGCGACGCCGACGGCGATCATGGTCGGCACGGGCCGCGGCGCCGAGCACGGCATCCTCATCAAGAGCGCGGCGGCGCTCGAGGTGCTCCACCGGGTGGACACGGCCGTCTTCGACAAGACCGGCACGCTCACACATGGGCGTCCGTCGGTCACCGACGTCGTGGCGCTCCAGCCCGCGACGGAGGACGAGGTCCTGGCGCTCGCGGCCGCGGCAGAGCAGGGATCCGAGCATCCGATCGGCGAAGCCATCGTCGCGCGGGCGAAGGAGGCGGGGCTCGGCTTGCCCCTGGTCACGGAGTTCGCGACCGTGCCGGGCCAGGGGGTGGACGCGATGGCGCCCGACGGCCGCGTGCTTCTCGGCAACCTCACCCTTCTGCGAACCCGCGGCTTCGACCCGGGGCCGCTGGCCGCGCGCGGCGCCGCGCTCGCCGCCTCGGGCAAGACCGTCGTGTACCTCGTCCACGCCGGGCGGCCGCTCGGGCTCCTCGCCGTCGCCGACACGCTGAAGCCCGAGGCGCGCGGCGCCGTCGCCGCGCTCAAGCGGGCCGGGCTCGCCGTCGTCATGCTGACCGGCGACAATCGCGCCACCGCGCAGGCCATCGCGGTCGAAGCCGGCGTCGACCGCGTCCTCGCCGAGGTGCTACCGGCCGACAAGGCGCGTGAGATCCAGGCGCTCCAGGCCTCGGGGCGGCGCGTCGCCATGGTCGGCGACGGGATCAACGACGCGCCGGCGCTGGCGCGGGCCGACGTCGGCATCGCCATGGGTACGGGCACGGACGTGGCGATCGACGCCGCCGACGTCACGCTCATGCGGGGCGATCTACGGGGAGTCGTCGCGGCGGTGGAGCTGTCGCGGCGGACGATCCGGGTGATCAAGGAAAATCTGGTCTGGGCGTTCGGCTACAACGCCGTGCTGATCCCGGTGGCGGCGGGCGTGCTCTACCCGCTCTGGCACGTGCAGCTCTCACCGATCCTCGCCGGCGCCGCGATGGCGTTCTCGTCCGTGTCCGTGGTCACCAACAGCCTCAGGCTCAAGCGATGGAGGCCCAGCGATGGCGGTTGATCCGGTGTGCAAGATGACCGTCGAGCCCGCGCGCGCGGCCGCGCAGTCGGTCCACGAGGGGCGGACCTACTACTTCTGCGCGGTCGGCTGCAAGCAGAAGTTCGACCGCGAGCCCGAGACATACCTGGCGGGCGGCGCGACCCCCATGGAGCGCTGAGCGTGGTCGAGCCCGCGCTGCTCCACGGCCGGGACCGCTACGAGCGCGTCATGGAGGGATGGATCGACAACACCCACGCGGACGCGCTCACCCACACGGTGCGGCTGTCGGACGATGACCGGGCCCTCGAGCTCGCGGTCGTGGCGCTGCCCTCGCCGTCGTACGAGATCCGCGCGGCTGCCGGTCGCCTGCTGCGGGGCGCGGTCGCCCCGTCCGTCCTCTCCGGGGTCGGGCGCCTCGCCGGCGTGCCGATGGTCGGCGGACTCACCCGGCGCGCGGCCGAGGCGACGGGCACGGGTGACGGTGCGGCGCTGGTCGTCGACGCCGTGATCGAGGTCGCTCGCCTGGCGCGTCAGGTCGCGAAGCTCCCACGCGCCGAGGCTTCGCTCGCGGCCGGCGGTGATCCGCTCGAGTGCTGGCGGCTGGACACGACCGCCTGGGCGGATCTTCCGGACTCGTGCTTTTCCTACAGTGCGGCGGGCCGCGCGCTGCTCGGTCCCGGCATCGTCGCGGCGGCGACACCGGACCTCTACAGTCCCCGCGCGGGGCAACGGCGCGTATTCGAGCGTCGCAAGGTGGCGCGCCTCGCGCGCGCCGGCGCCCGCCTGCGCCTCTTCCACTCGATGCACGACAACGTCCACGGCTTCGAGCTGACCTACGAGATCGATCTCGGGACCGGCCGGATCGCGCGCGCGGAGCATGTCACGCCGCGGCTGCCCTACGCGGGCGTCTGCTCGGAGCCGCAGAAGCGGATGCGCGCGATGCTCGGCGAGACCGTCGATGCGGGCTTGCGAAAGCGCATCCAGGGCCACCTCGGCGGCGTGACCGGGTGCGCCCAGCTCTACGACCTCACGGCCGATCTCCTGAAGCTCCTCGCCTGACTCTCCGAAGGGCTTTGACACTACGATTTGAGACTACCTCGATACTAAGGTAGTCTTAGTATGTGAAAGCCGCATCGGAACCCCAGACCAAAGTCGCAGACGAAGTCTGGATCGCCGCGGCACTGCTCCATCGAGAGCATCCGGACCGGGAGGACTTCTCTATCGCGGAGATTGTTGAGCGAGCACGCAAGGAAGCTTCAGCGCTCGGGTTGAGGGGCAGTGTCCACGTCCACGTGGTCCAGCACTGCGTCGCCAACCGACGGCCGAACCCCGGCCGCTACCGGATGCTGCTTGAGACTGGGAAGAGCCGCCGACGTCTCTTCCGCCCTGGCGATCCATTCCATCCGGCGCGGGAGGGTGCCAAGACGGCTCCCGCCAGAGAAGATATTCCGGCGCGCTACCGAGATCTAATTGATTGGTACAACCGCGAGCACGTGAGAACGTCGGCGTCCAGCACGCGCCCCGATCGACTGTTGGCGCTTCGTGGGAGTGGTCGCGCGGTCTGGGCCGATGAACGCGCGGACGATTACGTTCGTCGGCTTCGAGAGGGATGGGAATGAGTCGCGTCTTCTGGGACACGAACCTCTTCATCTACCTTCTCGAAGGCCAAGGCGATCGCGCGGAACGCACCGCGAAGCTCCGCGAGCGCATGCTTGAGCGAAACGACCAGCTTTGTACGTCCACGCTTACGCTTGGTGAGGTTCTGGTCAAGCCCATTGAGCGCGGAGACCAGACGCTCCAGCGGACCTACCTGGAAACGCTCTCGCGCACTGTAGAACTGATCCCGTTCGACCGTGACGCCGCGATGGTCTATGCGGGTATCAGGACCGATCGTGGAATCAAGGCCCCGGACGCCGTGCAACTCGCGTGCGCGGCGACCGCCAGGGTTGATCTTTTCATCACGAACGACAACCGACTGAGCCGATGTTCCGTCCCCGGTATCCACTTCATCGCATCACTGGAACGTGCATTTCTTTGAGACGCGCGGCCGAAGGCACGCACCGTTTGTGAGCGGTACCGACAACGAGATGGAGAATGCCAGACTTCACTGAACTCAAGCAGAAACACAGAGCGACCTGGGCATCCGGTGACTACGACCAGATTGCCCAGGGCATCCTGGCTGTTGCCGACCATGTGGTGCGGGTCGGGCGCATCCGTGCCAGCGAGCGCGTGCTTGACATCGCGTGCGGAACCGGGAACACGACGCTCATGGCCCGCGCGCGCGGCGCTGTCGTCACGGGACTTGACCTCACACCCGAGCTCCTTGCCGTCGCTCGGAAGTGTGGAGCGGAGCAAGGGTACGACGACATCACGTGGCAGGAAGGGGACGCCGAGAACCTCCCGTTCCCGGACGGTGCGTTCGATGTCGTCGTGTCCTCGTGCGGTCTCATGTTCGCGCCGGACCAGCACAAGGTGGCGAAAGAGCTGGCGCGCGTGACGAGGCTCGGCGGCCGTATCGCGATCCAAGCGTGGACGCGCGAGGGCGGAGTCGGTCGCATGTTCAGGCTCACGAATGCCTACCTCCCCCCGCCGCCAGGCGTGCCAAGCCCCTTCGAGTGGGGCGACGAGGGAAAAGTGAAGTCCCTCCTCGGCCTTTCGTTCCGAGACTACCGGTTCGAACGGTACGACTGCCCTGGGTTCACCGACACGCCCGAGCAGCTGGCCGACCTCTTCATCGAACAGTTTGGTCCCACGTATCGCGCATACAGCTCCCTGCCGCCCGATAAGGCGGCGGCATTTCGCAAGGATCTCATCGAGCTGTACCGCGGCTACGTCACGCCGGCGGACGGAAAGGTGCGTTGGGGCCGCGAATATATCATCACGCTCGCGTCGCGAGCCTGAGGATCCCAACCATCAGCCGTCTTGTACGACCCCCGCTGGATCATCGGAGGAGATGGTGCACCGAGATGCGCGGGTTGTACTGACGTCCCGGCCGCGCTCGAAGCGCGCCTCGGGCGCGCGTGTATACTACGCGCTGGAGTCATGACGAGGCTGCCCGTCGGCAAGCTGCGCGCCGAAACGCTCCAGAAGATGTTCGATCGGCTCCCCCGCGCGGATCCGCGTGTCCTCGTCGGGCCGCGCGTCGGCGAGGACGCCGCGGTGATCGACATGGGCGACCGCTGCCTCGTCGCGACCACCGACCCGATCACGTTCACGACGGACGAGGCGGCGTGGTACGCCCTGCACGTCAACGCGAACGACGTCGCGGTGCGCGGCGCGCGCCCCAAGTGGTTCCTCGCGACGCTGCTCCTGCCCGACGGCGCCACGACGGACGCGACGGTCGAGGCGCTCTTCGACGAGCTGGGGCGCGCGTGCGCGGAGCTGGACGTGGCGCTCGTCGGAGGCCACACCGAGGTGACGCACGGCCTCGATCGCCCGATCGTGGTCGGCACGATGCTCGGCGAGGTCGCCCGGGACCGGCTCGTCACGACGTCGGGCGCCCGCGTCGGCGACGCCGTCGTCATGACCAAGGGCGTGCCGCTCGAGGGCGCGGCGCTCATCGCGCGCGAGCAGGAAGCTGAGCTGAAGGCCCGCGGCGTGCCGGCGGCGATGATCCGGCGCGCGAAAGCGTTGCTCAAGACGCCGGGCATCAGCGTGCTGCCCGAGGCGGAGATCGCGTGCGAGCTGGCGGAGATCCACGCGATGCACGATCCGACCGAGGGCGGGATCGCGACCGCGCTGCACGAGCTGGCGGACGCCGCGGGCGTCGGGCTCCGGATCGACGGCGAGCGGATCATGATCCTGCCGGAGGGGCGCGCGGTCTGCGACGCCTTCGGTCTCGACCCGCTCGGGACGATCGCGTCCGGCGCACTCCTGCTGACGCTCACGCCCGCGGACGCCGCCATCGTGATCCACGCGCTCGCCCGCGAGTCGATCGATTGCCACTTCATCGGCCAGGTCGTCCCGCGCGAGCAGGGCGTGACGCTGGTGGAGGGCGGTCGCTCGCGGCCGCTGCCGGTGTTCGCCCAGGACGAGATCACGCGCCTCTTCCGGGAATCCGCCTGATGCCGCAGATCGGCTACTCGCACCGTCCCGTCGCACTGGGCCGCGAGGGCATGGTCGCGGCGGCGCATCCGCTCGCGACCCTCGCCGGCGTCGAGACGCTGAAGGCGGGCGGCAACGTGGTTGACGCCGCCGTGGCGGTCAACGCCGTGCTCGCCGTCACGCAGCCGGACATGTGTGGCGTCGGCGGCGATCTGTTCTGCCTCTTCCGGGAGGCGGCGACCGGTCGCGTTCACTTCCTGGCCGGCGCCGGGCGCTCGGGCTCGCGCGCATCGCTCGACGAGCTCTCGCGCCGCGGCATGGACCGGCTGCCGGTGATCGGACCGCCGACGGTCAGCGTGCCGGGCTGCGTGCGGGCATGGGCGATGCTGCTGGAGCGCTTCGGCACGCGTCCCCTCGGCGAGCTGCTCCGGCCCGCGATCCGTCACGCCGAGCAGGGCTTCGCGCTCTCGTCGCTCACGAGCCAGTCGATCGACGAGTTCCGTGGAGTCACCCCGGATGGCGAGTGGCATCGCGTCTTCGAGCCGGGCGGCAAGCCTCCGGCGATGGGCCAGCTCTTCCGCCAGCCGGACCTCGCGCGCACGCTTGCGGATCTGGCGAGCGACGGCCCCGACCTCTTCTACACGGGGCGCGTCGGACAGGCGATCGCGCGGCGGATGGCGGCCGAGGGGTTCCTCACGCCGGACGACCTCGCCGCGCACACGGGCGAGTGGGGCGATCCGATCACGACGACCTACCGTGGCTTCACGGTGCACGAGACGCCGCCGCCCACCCAGGGCCTCGCGGCGCTCCTCGCGCTGAACCTCGTGGAGGGTTTTCCGCTCGCCGAACTCGCGATCCACTCGCTCGAGCACGTGCACCTGCTCCTCGAGCTGACGAAGCTCGCGTACGCCGACCGGGACCGCTGGATCGGCGACCTGGCGCACGCGCGCGTGCCGGTCGCGGCGCTGCTCGACAAAGACTACGCGGCCGGGCGCCGGAGCGCCTTCGACCGCGGCAAGGCGCAGCCCTATGCAGCGGGCGACCCGGAGGGTGACACGACCGGCTTCGTCGTCGCCGACGGCCGGGGCAACGTGATCAGCGTCATCCAGAGTCTCTTCAACCGATTCGGCTCGGGGGTCGTCGTGCCCGGCACCGGCGTCATGCTCCAGAACCGTGGGCGCCACTTCACGCTCGACCCGGCGCACCCGGCCTGCCTGGCGCCGCGCAAGCGGCCGTTCCACACGCTGATCGCGGCCGTCGTCACGCGGCACGAGCATCCGGTGCTCGGCCTCGCGACGATGGGCGGCAACGGCCAGGCGATGTTCCACCTGCAGATCCTGACGAACGTGCTCGACTACGGTATGGACATCCAGGAGGCGATCGAGCGGCCGCGCTTCCTGATCGGCGCGTTCCTGCCCGACGATCCCGCCGATGCGATCCACCTCGAGGGGCGCGTCCCGCGGCGCGTCTTCGCCGGGCTCGAGCGTCGCGGACATCGCGTGAAGGCGGCGCCGGACTTCTTCACGCGGGTCGGCCACGCGCACGGCGTTGCGTTCCACGACGGCACGCTGATGGGCGGCGCCGATCCGCGCGGCGACGGCGCCGCGCTCGGGTTCTGACGTGCGCCCGCGGATCGCGCTCGGCGCGCTGCTGCTGCTCGCCGCGCTGCCGGCGGCCGCCGCCGACTGGGGCCTGCTCGTGCCGGCGAAAACGACGCAGCCGCAGGCGCGCGAGCGGTTCGGCGCCCCCACGCGCGCCGAGGTGGTGAAGGTCGAGGGCTTCGACACGGACCGCTGGACCTACGACGGCGCCCAGGCGCCGCCGGGTGTCTTGCGGCTGGTGCTCGAGTTCGGGCTCAAGGACGACCGGGGCTACCGTCGCGAGGTGCTGCGCGCGTTCAGCATGGAGCCCAAGACCGGCGTCTTCCACAAGGGGATCCTCGCCAAGGGCTGGGGCGATCCCGACCGCGTTGGGCGCGAGGGCCAGACCGAGATCTTCGTCTGGGCGTCGGGCCTCATCGCGTACTTCGACAACCCTGAAGCGCTAGACCCGAGACTCCTGCTCTTCGGCATACCGCAGCAGCTCCCGCCGCCGGTTGCGCCGCCGCGCTGAGCGGCGTCAGCGGCGCAGGTGGAAGATCCGAGCCGGGCTCGAGGGGTCAAGCTCGACATAGCCCCGCGCACCCCGCCACTGCCAGGAGGTCCCGCTCAGCTCTTCGTGCATCCAGTACGTGGCGTCGGGCGCCAAGCCGAGCTCCGACACGGGCACGTCCGCCATCGTCGCGTGCCGTCCGAAGGGATCGAGGTTGACCGCGACGAAGACGCAGTCGTCGCGCTCGGGCGTCCACTTGCCGTACCAGAGAATATTCGGATCGTCGGAGGCGAGGAAGACCAGGTTGTCGTGGCGCTGGAGGGCGCGGTGGGCACGGCGGATCGCGTTGACGCGCGCTATTAGGTTTGTGATGTGGCCAGGGTCCGTCCAGTCCCGCCGCTTGAGCTCGTACTTCTCCGAGTCGAGATACTCCTCGGAGCCGGGCTCGCGCGCCACGTTCTCGCACAGCTCGTAACCGCTGTAGATGCCGTAGAGCGGCGACAGCGTCGCCGCCAGCACGACCCGGGCGTGGAACGCCGGGGGGCCGCCGCGGACCAGGGTCGCGTGGAGGATGTCCGGCGTGTTGGGCCAGAGGTTGCCGCGGAAGTACTCGGACACCGGCGGCCGGGTGATCTCGGAGAGGTAGTCGATCAGCTCGTGCTTGCCGTTGTGCCACGTGAAATAGGTATAGGACTGCGTGAAGCCCGCCTTCGACAGCGCCCGCATCATCGCCGGGCGCGTGAAGGCCTCGGCGAGGAAGATCGAGTCCGGATGCTTGGCCTGCACCTCGCGGATGAGCCACTCCCAGAACCGGAGCGGCTTGGTGTGCGGGTTGTCCACCCGGAACGCGCGCACGCCGTGACCGATCCAGAATTCGACGACGCGCTTCATCTCCTCCCAGAGCGGTCCCGGGTCGTCGCCGACGAAGTTCAGCGGGCAGACGTCCTGGTACTTCTTCGGCGGGTTCTCGGCGTACTTGAGCGTGCCGTCCGGGCGGTGGAAGAACCACTCGGGATGCTCGCGGACCCAGGGATGGTCGGGCGAGCACTGGATCGCGAAGTCGAGGGCCACCTCGAGGCCGAGGGCCGCCGCGCGCGCGACGAAGCGGTCGAAATCGGCGAGCGTGCCGAGCTCGGGGTGCACGGCGGTGTGGCCGCCGTCGGCGGCGCCGATCGCCCACGGGCTCCCCGGGTCGCCCGGCTGCGCCGTCAGCGCGTTGTTCCGCCCCTTGCGGTGCGCGCGGCCGATCGGGTGGATCGGGGGCAGGTAGACCGTGTCGAAGCCCATCGCGGCGGCGCGCTCGAGCATCGTCTCCGCGTCGCGGAGCGTGGCGTGGCGTCCATCGCCGCGCGCCGAGCGCGGGAAGAACTCGTACCAGGCGGCGAAGCGCGCGCGCTCGCGGTCGACGACCACGTCGAACAGGTAGTCGCACCACGTCGCCTCGCTCCGGTCGAGCGTGCCGTGCATGAGATCGGCGAGCGCGGGATCGCGAAAGACCCGCGTCGCGTCGGGCGCGCGCCCGGCGCGCGTCAGGAAATCCCGCAGCGCGGTCGCGGTGGCGCCGCTGGCGCGATCCGCCGCCGCGCGGACGAGCGCCGCGCCTTGGAGCAGCTCGCTCGTGAGATCCGGTTGACCGGCATCCTGACGCGTCACCAGATCGGCGAGCCACGACTGGAACGGGTCGGCGAGCGCCTCGATCGTGAACACCCAGCGCGTGTTGGCGTCGGGGACGAAGCTGCCCGCCCAGCGGTCTTCGTCCACCAGGCGCATCTCCGCCTCGCGCCACGCGGTCTCATCGGCGCGCCGGTAGCGCACGAAGGCGACGAGGACGTCGTGTCCCTCCTTGAACACGTCGGCCGTGACCTCGACGACGTCGCCGACGATACGTTTCACCGGGTACCGCCCGCCGTCCACCATCGGGGTGACGTTCTCGATGACGACCGTCCTTCTCGGGTCCTTGGGCAGCGGCATCAGTCCAGGGAGAGGTGGAAGCCGAGGCGCTCGGCCAGCGGGGTCAGCAACGGGCGCGCGAGCGCCCGGCGCTGCCAGATGTCGAAGAAGCGGTTCTGCGTCGCCCAGCGGCCGAACGGGGCCTGGAGCCGCCGCACGTCGTCGAGCAGCTGGGTCGCGCGGTGCACGTGCTCGCCGGTCGGCGCGTTGTCCACCGCGTCCAGGGCCCGCCCGACGATCCGGTGCATGGCATCGCGTGCGGCGGACAGGTCGAGCGCCAGCTCCAGGACTCGCGCCTCGTCGCCCAGCTCGAGCATGCGCGGCGGCAGCGGCCCGGCGGCCGAAGCGCGGTCGAGCCCCTGCACCTCGGCGACGATCGCCGAGCCGAGGACGTGCCGCCCGACGAGCTCGAGGGCGTCGGGAATGGGCGCGTCCGCCTCGTTCAGGTAATGGACGAGCGTGCGGCTCTCCTCCCAGACCCGCCGGTACGTCTCCTCGTGGCGCTCGAGGAGCGTCGAGATCGCGCGCGCGAGCACCCGGCGGCGCTCGTCGATGAAGAGGTGGGGCAGTGCGAAGGCGGGGCCCGGGAAGTGGTCGTCCACGCCGCGCACGAGATTGGCCAGTGCCCCGCCGGCGCAGCGCGCGAGCAGGTCGGCTGTCACGCGCTCCCACGTCGCGGCGTCGCGCCAGGGGCGGATCGCGCAGGTCAGGTCGTGGGCGCCGAAGTGCGCGGCGGCGTACGTCGCCTCGCTCGTCTCGCCCGTCACCTCCGACGCGACGCTCACGTGCGCCAGGCGCAGTGCCGTCCCGCCCGTGGAGGCGCGCACCTCGTCCAGCCGCCGTACCCGGTACGCGTAGACCGCGGTCTCCGCCGGGTGCTCCTCGAACAGCCCGGTGATCGCGTAGTGCGCGACCACGCGCGGCAGGCTCACCACCGCGGGCCGGATCAGCCGCCGCCACACGCCGGCGCCGTCCCCGTACTCGGGGACGTTGCTCGGGGCCTGCGCGAGGCGCCGCACGAACGCGTCTTCGAGGTCGCCCGCGCCGAGGTCACGCAGGTACTGGAGCGCCAGCGCCGCGTAGCGGAGCACCTGCACGGGCTCGAGGCCCGAGATCTCGTCGAAGAACCAGCCGCACGAGGTGTACATGAGCAGGCGATTGCGCTGGAGCTCGAGCAGCCGGCGCGTCTCCAGGCGCGCGGCGGCGTCGAGCGCGGCGCGCTGGTGGCGCGCGAGAAACGCCTCGAGCCGGTCGGGGCCGCGGTCGAGGATCACCCCGACGTAGTCCTCGCGCGCCGCCCACGGGTCTTTCAGCCACGCCGAGGCGCGTGCCTCGTAGAACGGGTCTGCCTGATCGCGCAGCCAGTCGAGCGCCTCGCGCAGCGGGCCGCGCCAGCCCTGCTGCGACTCCGCCCGGACACGGCAGCCGCAGTCGGCCCTCCAGCGCTCGACGCCGTGCGCGCACGACCACGACGTCCGCGCGTGGATCTCGACCTCGTGCGCGGGCGGGTGCGCCGCGAGGAAGGCGCCGTAATTGGTGAGCGCGAGCGTCGGGTCGCCCTCGAGCGCGCGCACCGCGGCCGCCAGCGCCATCTCGCCGAAGCGGCTGTGGTGACCGTACGACTCGCCGTCCGTCGCGCAGTGTACGAGCTGCGGCCGATCCGCCCCGTCGCCGAACGCGGAGGTCAGACGCGCGACGAAGTTCTCGGAGCGGCCGAGTAACCCGCCGAACGCGATCGCGTGGGAGATCGGTCCGTCGTAGAAGAAGAGCGCCAGGCTGAGCCCGCGCGGTCCGCGCCAGAGATAGGGACGGGTCGTGTCCACCCCGCCGTTCGTCTCCTCCCAGTCCCCCGCGCCGAGCGGCCGGACGCGCCGCGCCTGCTTGGGTGCCAGGATCGTGAAGCGCAGGCCGGCCTCGGCGAGGATCTCGAGGGTCTCGTCGTCCACCGCCGTCTCGGGAAGCCACAGTCCCTCCGGATCGCGCCCGAAGCGCACGCGGAAGTCTGCGATCCCCCAGCGAACCTGCGTGACCTTGTCCCGCCGCGTCGCGAGCGGCATGATCATGTGGTTGTAGACCTGCGCGATCGCGTTGCCGTGGCCGCGCGCGCGGACGCTGGCCCGGTCCGCCTCGACGATGCGCCGCACGACGTCGGGGGCGTGGCGCGCGAGCCACGCGAAGAGCGTGGGGCCGACGTTGAACGAGATCTTCTCGAAATTGTTGACGATGTCGACGATCCGGTTGGCCGCGTCCACGCGCCGCGCGGCGGTGTTCGGCGCGTAGCACTCGGCGGTGATGCGCTCGTTCCAGTCGTGCCACGGCGCCGCCGAATCCTGGACCTCGACGGCCTCGAGCCACGGATTCTCGCGCGGGGGTTGGTAGAAGTGGCCATGGACGGCGACGCACCGGAGCGGCATCACGCGCGCGCTCAGAACTCCTCGAGCCCCAGCAGGAACTCGCGACGTCCGCCGCGCGGCACGACGATCAGCCCGGACGCGTCCACGTAGTGCCGCCGGCGGTCGAGCACGGGGTCGAGGCCGATCTCACCGTCGGCCGGGATGATGTTGAAGCGATCGACGATCGCGCGGCGGATGTGGGCGCCCTTGCCGACCGTCGTGTGATCCATGACGATCGAGTCCTCGATGACGGCGCCCTCGTTGACCCACACCGACCGGCCGAGGATCGAGTTGCGGATGGTCGCGCGCTTCACGAGCGACGCCTCGCCGATGTGGGCGTTGTCGACGTCGCCGCCGATGAAGCGCGCCGGCGGCCCCGGGTGGTGGCCGGCGTGGATCGGCCAGTGACGGTTGTCCAGATCGAAGCGCGGCGATTCGCCGAGCAGGTCCATGTGCGCCTCCCAGTAGGCGTGGACCGTGCCGACGTCGCGCCAGTAGCCGTGCTCCTCGTAGGGCTTCACGCCGGGAACCTCGTTCCGCTGGAAGGCGTAGGCGTAGACGCGGCCGGACGGGACCATCTCGGGGATGATCGAGCGGCCGAAGTCGTGGTCGGTGGAGCGTCGCGCGTCGGCGAGGAGCGCATCGACCAGCGCCTGACGCGTGAAGAGGTAGTTGCCCATGGAGACGAGCGCGTGTCCAGCGTCGTCCGGCATCGCGAAGGGCACGACGGGCTTCTCGACGAACTGCACGACGCGTCCGGTTCGGTCCACCTCGAGGACGCCGAACTGCGACGCCTCGCGCAGGGGTACCGCGCGCGCCGCGATCGTGACGTCGGCGCCGGCCTCTTCGTGGTAGACGAGCATCTGGCCGATGTCCATCCGGTAGATGTGGTCGGCGCCGAAGATCGCGACGACGTCGGGACCGAAGTCGTCCACGATGTTGAGGTTTTGGAGCACCGCGTCGGCCGTGCCCCGGTACCACGCGGGGCCGAACCGCATCTGCGGCGGCACCGCGGTGACGAAGTGGTCAGATACGATGCCGGTCGGGCGCCACGACTGGCGCACGTGCTCGATCAGCGACTGCGACTTGTACTGCACGAGGATATAGATGGAGAGGACCTCGGAGTTGACAAAGCTCGAGAGCACGAAGTCGACGATGCGGTACCGCCCGCCGAAGGGGACGGCCGGCTTCGAGCGGTCGCGCGTCAGCGGGTGGAGGCGCTCGCCCTTGCCGCCGGCCATGATCATGGCGAGCACGCGCGCGCGACGCCTCACGCCTTCGGCGCCTCCGCCCACGCGGGATCCAGGTCGGGGAAGATGAAGTCCTCCCGCTCGAGCCGCCGGAGCGCACCCGCGGCCTCGGGCGAGAGCGGCTCGCCCGAGCGCAGCGCCGTCGCCAGCTCGCTCAGGCGCTTGAACTCCGCGTAGTGCTCGGCGACGCGCCGCTCGGCGTAGTCGCGCGCCGAGCCCGTCGTTATGAGAAATTGCCAGTCCGAGGACTGCAGGAGCAGGAGCTCGCGCGCGGCCTGGGCGAGCACCCGGCGGTGCTCCGCCGACCCGTTCCGGTGGGCGAGCTGCCCGGCCCACTCGTGCTCGGTGGAGTAGACGCGGTCCCACGTCCACTCGGTGTCGCGGTTGAGCCAGATGCGGTGGTCGCCTCCCTCGCCCCACGAGCCCTCGGGCAGCGTGAGCGTGACCCGCGGCGGGACGGCCGCGAGGGCCTCGGAGAGCGTCATCGGCGTCACGCCCTCGCGCGCCATCGCTCGCGCCACGCGCTCGAGCCACACCGGACCCTCGAACCACCAGTGGCCGAACAGCTCGGCGTCGTAGGGCGCGCACACGAGCGCCGAGCCGGGCGGGCCGGCCTGCTCGAGCGTCTCGCGCACGAGGTTCGCAAAGTGGCCCGCCTGCATCCCCACCTTGTCGAGCGCGGTCTTGGGCTCGTAGACGACCTTGCGTCCGAGGTCGCCGGAGGCGTCGGTGATCCGCCAGAAGCGGAGGCCGCCCGGGAAGTGCTTCTTGTGGAACTCGAGGAAGTGGTAGTCACCCGGGTAGCCGTTGTCGCGGCTCCAGACCTGGATCGAGCGCGGGTCGCGGATGAAGGCGACGGCGCCGCCCGTGCCGCCCCGCGACGCCACACGATAAGCCTCGTGAGGCGAGCGCGCCTCGCCGAGCGGCGCGGCGGGGGCGCGCTCGAGCGCCTGGCCGCGCCGCGGCAGGTAATCGCGATAGAGGAAGACCGGCTCGCCCGCCGCCACGAGGTGCGCGTCGGCGACGAAGTACTCGAGCCCGTGCGCCGCGAGCATCTCCTCGATGCCGGGGCGCACGCGCCGGTCGCGGCCCCGCAGGTGTCCCGTCGGCGGCGTCCACTCGTAGCGGGGCCGGTACGCGCACTCGGGCAGCCAGATGCCGCGTGGCGCCTTGCCGAAGTGACGGCGGTGCGTCTCGACGGCCGTCCGGAGCTGCAGATGGATGGACTCGTCGCGCGAGAGGAGCGGGAGGTAGCCGTGCGTCGCCGCGCAGGTGATGATCTCGACGTGGCCCGCGCGCTGCAGCTCGGCGAAGGTGCCGGGGATGTCACCGCCGATACGACGGTGCAGCTCCCACATCCGCTCGTAGAACTGCTCCCAGAAGTGCGTGAGCGCGACGATCTCTTTCTCGCCCTGCCGGGCGAAGTGCTCGCGGCTCTCCACGCACGCGCGGCGCACGTTCTCGTAGTAGAACGCGAGCTCCTTCTGGAACTCCGGCGAGGCGAGCTGCTCGGTCAGCACCGGCGAGAGATTGATCGTCCACTTGGGCGAGAGCCCATCCGCGACCAGCCGGTGCGCGGTCTCGAGCAGGGGCAGGTAGCATTCGAAGGTGGCCTCGCACAGCCAGTCACTGCCGTGCGGCCAGCGGCCGTGGTTAACGACCATCGGGAGATGCGTGTGCAGCACCAGGCAAAATGGTTTGATCATCGGGCAGTGACCCGGCTCAATTGGACCGTATGAGCGCGTCCGGCGCAAGAACCCATCTGGGCGCGACGCTCCGTGACGATGGCGCGACCTTTCGCGTCTGGGCGCCTCGGTGCCGGACGGTCGACGTGGTCGTGGGGGGGAGCGCGCCGGTTCCGCTGGTGCGCGGCGAGGACGACGTCTTCGAGGCCACACTAGCGGGCGTCGCGGCGGGGGCGCGCTACTACTACCGGTTGGATACGGAGCGTCAGCGGCCCGATCCGCGGTCGCGCCGGCAGCCCCAGGGCGTGCACGGCCCGTCGGCGGTCGTGGACCCGGCGGGCTTTCCGTGGACCGACGGAGGCCTTCGCGGCCACGCGCTCGGCGACCTCGTCGTCTACGAGCTCCACATCGGGACGTTCACGGCGCCCGGCACGTTCGAGGCGGCGACGGGCCGGCTGGCGCGGCTCGTGGATCTCGGCGTGACGGCCGTGGAGCTGATGCCGGTCGCCGAGTTTCCCGGCGCGCGCAACTGGGGATACGACGGCGCGCACCTCTACGCCCCGCAGTCCTCCTACGGAGGGCCCCGCGGCCTGCGGCGCTTCGTGGACGCGTGCCACGCCCACGGTCTCAGCGTCATCCTCGACGTCGTCTACAACCACTTCGGCCCGGAGGGCTGCTACCTCGGCGAGTACGGCCCGTACCTCACCGGCCGCCGCCGGACGCCGTGGGGCGACGCGGTCAACTTCGACGGGGAGGGTTCCGCCGGCGTGCGTCGCCACGTGATCGACAACGCCGCCTTCTGGGTGCGCGAGTTCCACGTCGACGGCCTCCGGCTCGACGCGGCCCACGCCATCGCCGACTCGAGCCCGGTCCATGTCCTGACCGAGCTCGCCGAGGCTGCGCGCGCCGAGGCGGCGCGGCTCGGCCGTCCGGTGCACGTGATCGCCGAGTCGCACGACAACGACCGGCGCCTCGTGCTGCCGCGCGCTGAGGGAGGGCTCGGGCTCGACGCCGTCTGGTGCGAGGACTTCCATCACGCCCTGCACCGGCGACTCACGGGCGAGGCCCGCGGCTACTACGCGGACTACGCGGATCCGGCGCGTCTCACGCGCGCGCTCGCCGAGGGGTTCGCCTTCCAGGGCGAGCCGTCGGCGTGGTACGGCGTGACGCGCGGCACGCCGTCGCGCGATCTCCCCGGCGAGCGGGTCGTCTTCTTCGCGCAGAACCACGACCCGGTCGGCAACCGGACGCGCGGCGACCGCCTCGGCGCGCTCGTGCCCTTCGGCGCGGTGAAGTGCGCCGTCGCGCTGCTCCTGGCCGCGCCCGCGATCCCGCTGCTCTTCATGGGCGAGGAGGACGGCGAGACGGCGCCCTTCCACTTCTTCACGTCGTTCCTCGATCCCGCCCTCACGGAAGGCGCGCGGCGGGGCCGGCGGCGGGAATTCGCGCGGTTCGGCTGGGACGACACTGCCCCCGACCCCGCGCTGGCCGCGACGTTCGAGGCCTCCCGCCTCCACGCGGCGCTCGACGAGGTCCCGCGCCACCGCGAGCTGCGGGAGTACTACCGCGCCTGGCTGTCGCTGCGCCGCGAGCACCCGGCGCTCGGCTGCGGCGCCAAGGAGGGGGCGCACGCCGCGTGGGACGCCGACGGCGCCGTGCTCACCCTCGCGCGCGCGGCGCCGTCGGGCGCGCGCGTCCGGCTGGTCGCCAATCTTTCGGCCGAGCGCCGGACGTGGGCACCGGACGCGGCGTGGCGATTGCTGCTCGACAGCGAGGAATCGCGCTTCGCCGGCGGGGGCGGAGCCGCGCCGCTGGTACCGTGGCAGGTGTCGCTGTACGACACCGGCGGGTGACGCCGTCCCGATCGCTACCGCGCCCGCCGCAGGGTGATGGGCGAGTACTCGACGAAGCCCTTCATGTGATCGCCTGTCACTGTGAGGGTCACCGGAACGTCGCCCGCGCCCTGGCCCGTCCGCCCGGTGAACGACCCGCCGAACTCATTTTCGTAGAGCGCCCCGCTGAGCGTGCCGCGGGCGCCCGGAAGCGCGACCTCGCCCGACACCGCGCGACCGCGCTGAACGAGGATCATCCGGACCTCGCCGGCACCGACGCCCGCCATCGTCGCGAGGATGCCGCCGACCGGGGCGATGGAGCCTACCCACGTCCCGGCGACGTCCGGCAGCGGAGAGTCGTCGGCCCGCGTGCCGGCGCACCCCGCCGCCAGCAGCGCGACGCCGACCATGAGCCCGAGCGTGCTCGACGGGCCGCGCCTCATACCGCGCATTGTACGACCCCGCGCGCCCGGCAGGTGTTGGCGTTGGACGCCGGCGGGTGATAGCGTCTGGCCTCGTGCCGACGCCCGCGCAGACGTGGGACGCGATCGATCACCTCATCGCTCTGGACCCCGGCGACCGCGGTATCGCGACGATCTTCCGTCCCGGGGCGGCTGCCGCGGCTGCGCGGGCGCTGCGCCGCGCCCGTCGCGTGCTGATCGTCACGGGCTTCTGCGTCGAGCCGGGCCTCGCCGAGACCGACGGCCCGCCGGGCGCCGCGGCGCTGGGCCGGGCGCTCCGCGCGCTCGGCGCCCGCGTGCGCTGGGTGACGGACCGTCCGGTCGTCCCGCTGCTCGCCGCGGCGCTCTCGGTCCTCGACGAGGCGCCCGACATCGTCGAGTACGCCGACGCGCCGCACGCCGCCCGCGCGCTGCTCGCGGCCGAGCGGCCGACGCACCTCGTCGCGATCGAGCGTCCCGGGCGCAACCGGGCCGGCGACTATGTGAACATGCGCGGCCAGTCCGTCGCCGCGCTGAACCTGCCGCTCGACGAGCTGTTCCTGGCGCGCTCGCGGGCGGTCACGGTCGGCGTCGGGGACGGCGGCAACGAGGTCGGCATGGGAAGCGCGCGCGCGCGGCTCCTGCGCGCGGGGGGTCCGATGGCGCGTGTCGCGTCGGTTGTCAAGGCCGACCACCTGGTCGTCGCCGGCGTGTCGAACTGGGGCGCGTACGGGATCGTCGCGGCGCTGGCGCGCCTGTCGCGCCGGCCACTCCTGCACTCGCCGGCCCAGGAGCGGCGGATGATCGAGGCGTGCGTCGCCGCGGGGGCCGTCGACGGCGTCACCCGGCGGCGCGAGACCACCGTGGACGGCTTCCCCGTCGAGGTCCACGAGGCGGTCGTCGCGCTGCTCGGGGTATCATGGGGGCCGCGATGAGCATCCTCGACGAGTACCGCGCGAGACATCCGAAATCGGCCGCCTTGGCGGAGCGCGCGCGCGCCGCGATCCCGGGCGGGATCACCCACGACATCCGCCACCTGCAGCCCTTCCCCGTCTACATCGAGCGCGCGCAGGGCACGCGCAAGTGGAGCGTGGACGGCCACGAGTACATCGACTACTGGATGGGTCACGGCGCCCTGTTCCTCGGCCACTGTCACCCCGCCGTCGTCCAGGCGGTCCAGGCGCAGGTGGCGCGGGGTACGCACGTGGGTGCGTGCCACGAGCTCGAAGTGCGCTGGGCGGAGCTCGTCAACCGTCTCGTGCCGTGCGCGGAGCTCACGCGTTTCACGATGTCGGGCACCGAGGCGACGCACCTGGCGATGCGGGTCGCCCGCGCCTTCACGGGCCGGCCCCGGATCGTAAAGCTCGCGGGCCATTTCCACGGCTGGCACGACGGAGCCGTCGCGGCCGTGAATCCGCCGTACGACGTGCCGATGTCCGCGGGGATCCCCGGCGCGACGCTCGACCAGGTGGTGATCTGCCCGCCGAACGACGTCAAGGCGGTCGAGGTCGCGCTGGAGCGCGGCGACATCGCCGCGGTGATTCTCGAGCCCGCCGGGGGCCAGTCCGGGACGACGCCGACGATCCCCGGCTATCTTCAAGAGCTGCGCGCGCGGACGACGCGCCACGGCGTCGTGCTGATCTTCGACGAGGTGATCACGGGGTTCCGCTACGCGCCGGGCGGCGCGCAGGAGTACTACGGCGTCACGCCCGACCTCACGACCCTGGCCAAGATCGTCGCGGGCGGCCTGCCCGGCGGCGCGCTGTCCGGCAGCCGCGCGCTCATGTCGATGCTGGCGTTCCGGGGCGACCCGGACTGGGACCGGGGTCAGCGCGTCGCTCACGCCGGCACGTTCAACGCCAACCCGCTCAGCGCCGCGGCCGCGATCGCCACGCTCGAGCTCTGCAGCGACGCGTCGCTGCAGGCGCGCGCCAACAAGGCCGGCGACCAGCTCCGCGCGGCGCTCGCCGACGCTCTCAAGCGCGCCGGCGCGCCCGGCACCTGCTACGGTGAGGCGTCCATCTACCACGTGTCGTTCGAGGGCAAGCCGGGACTCGCCGGCTTCGACCGGCCGCGCAAGGGCGCGCTCTATCATTTGTTGCGGTGCGCGCTCCTCAACCAGGGCGTCGACTGCTCGACGAACCACGGCTGGATCTCGGCCTTCCACACGGACGAGGATCTTGACCTTACCGCGCGCGCGTACGGCCGCGCCTTCGTGGCGATGGTCGCCGACGGGGCCTTCGGCCGGTGATCCGGCGCCGGGCGCTCGTCATCGTGGCCCTCCGTGCCTGCGCGGCGGCGGTGGCGCTCGGCGGTTGCGTCCACTATCCGACCGTGGTGGACGTGGGCGGCACGCGCGTGCTCCCGTCCAAGGGACGGGCCGTGCGGGAAGGCGG
>JBOHQB010000230.1:0-10924 GCA_050731995.1 Candidatus Rokuibacteriota bacterium | reverse complement strand
GTGCAGGAGTCCGCGCCCGCGAGCGCGCCCGCCGAGCCGGCGACGCCCGCGGCCCCCGCGCCCGCGCCGGCGCCGCAGCCGAAGTAGGCCGCCCATGCGCATGCGATCGCTCCTCCCCCTGCTCCTCGCCGTGACCGTCGTCGCGGGCGGCGCCGTGACCCGCGACGCCGCGGCCCAGGGCAGCGGCAAACCGGCGTACGGCGACACGCTCATCGACTCGCTCCTCGGCAACGTCTCGAGCCTGATCCCGAACATCACGAACGACGTAGCCTCGCACGAGGTTGGGAACCTGCTCTACAGCGGCCTCGTGACCTTCGACCGTGACATGAATCCGGTCGGCGACTTGGCCGAGTCGTGGAAGTTCAGCAAGGACTGCCTCGACCTGACGTTCAACCTGCGCAAGGGCGTAAAGTGGCACGACGGCAAGCCCTTCAGCGCGGCGGACGTTGTCTTCACGTACGAGGCGATGATCGATCCGAAGACGCCGAACCCGTACCGCTCCGACTTCGACGAGGTCGAGAGCGTCAAGGCGCTGGATCCGCAGACGATCCGCGTCCGCTACCGGCAGCCGTACGGTCCGGCGCTCAGGAGTTGGGGCACCTCCATCCTTCCCAAGCACCTCCTCGAGACGTGGGTGCAGAACGGCAAGATCAAGGAGGCGCCGCAGAACTTCGACCAGCCGATCGGCACAGGCCCGTACCGCTTCGTCGAGTTCCGCTCGGGCGACAAGGTGGTGCTCCTCTCGAACGCCGACTATTTCAAGGGGCGGCCGCACATCTCGCGCGTCGTCTTCCGGGTGATCCCGAGCCAGGCGACGACCTTCCTCGAGCTCAAGGCCAAGGGCGTGGACGCCGCGATGCTCACCGCGCTGCAGTACGCGCGGCAGACGGACTACCCCGCGTTTAAGAAGGACTATACCCGCTACAGGTACGCGGGGAACCGGTACACCTATCTCGGGTTCAACCTCAAGGACCCGCGCTTCTCCGACAAGCGTGTCCGCTACGCCTTCGCCCACGCGATCGACAAGCGTCAGATCATCGAGGGCGTCCTGCTCGGCCTCGGCCGGGACGCGACGGCTCCGTACAAGCCGGGCTCGTGGGCGTACACGGATAAGGTCAAGAGCTACGCCTACGATCCGGCGAAGGCGAGGAAGCTCCTTGCCGAGGCCGGCTGGAAGGAGACGAACGCCGAGGGGATCCTCGTCAAGGACGGCAAGCCCTTCGCGTTCGAGCTGGTCACCAACCAGGGCAACGACGAGCGCAGGAAGGTCGCCGAGATCATCCAGGCGTCGCTGCGCGAGATCGGCGTCGCCGTCGAGATCCGTATCATCGAGTGGGCGACGCTCTTGAAGAATCACATCAAGACGCGGGCCTTCGAGGCGATCGTGCTCGGCTGGCAGCTCGGCGTGGACCCCGACCAGTACTTCATCTGGCACTCGTCCCAGATGGGCCCGGATCAGCTCAACAGCATCCAGTTCGCGAACGCGGAGGCGGACGCCCAGCTCGAGGGGGGGCGCACCTCGTGCGTCCAGGCCGACCGCGTGAAGCACTACCACCGGCTCCAGCAGGTGCTTGCCGAGGAGCAGCCGGTCGTCTTCCTCTATTTCGGCGACCAGCTCCCGGCCGTGAGCGCGCGCGTCCACGGCATCGACCCGGGGCCGAACGGCATCCGCTACAACTTCCCGGACTGGTACGTCCCGAAGGGCCAGCAGCGCTACACCCCGTAATCCGGGAGGCGACCGTCTGCTAGACTAGCGGCTCATGCTCGGCTACGCGCTGCGGCGCTGCCTCTTCGCCGTCCCGCTGCTGATCGGCATCACCTTCGTCTCCTTCGCGGTCATCCATCTGGCGCCCGGCGATCCGGGCGAAATCCAGACGGGCGACCTCGGCATCAACGCGCAGGCCGTGAAGCAGATGCGCGAGCTCTACGAGCTGGACAAGCCGCTGCACGTCCAGTACTGGCGGTGGCTCCAGCGCCTCGTCCACCTCGACTTCGGCCGCTCGTTCGCGCCGGACGGCCGGCCGGTCCTCGACAAGATCGGCGAGCGGCTGCCCATCACGCTCTTCCTCAACATCCTGCAGCTGACGATCATCGTCGCCTTCGCCGTGCCGATCGGCGTGACGAGCGCCGTCCGGCAGTACTCGGTCTTCGACAAGGTGACTACGATCTTCGTCTTCGTCGGCTTCGCCACCCCGGACTTCTGGCTCGCCCTGCTGCTGATGATCCTGTTCGGTGTCGAGCTCGGCTGGCTGCCGATCTCCGGGCTTCGCTCGATGAACTGGGAGTACCTGTCGTTCTGGAGGCAGCAGCTGGACTTTTTGAGCCACCTGATCCTGCCTGTCTTCGTCGTCACCTTCGGCGGCCTCGCCGGCTTCTCGCGCTACATGCGGCAGGCGATGCTCGATGTGATCCGGCAGGACTACATCCAGACGGCGCTCGCGAAGGGGCTGGCGAGCCGGGTCGTCATCGGCAAGCACGCGCTGCGCAACGCGCTGATGCCGATCGTGACGGTGCTCGGCCTGTCGCTGCCGGGCCTCATCGGCGGCAGCGTCATCATAGAGTCGATCTTCGCGATCCCCGGGATGGGCCAGCTCATGGTGCAGGCGGTGTACGAGCGGGACTACCCGGTCATCATGGGCAACCTCGTGATCGTCTCGACGCTCACGCTCGTCGCCAACCTGATCGCCGACATCGCCTACAGCCTCGTGGACCCGCGCATCCGCGTGGGCCGCCGGCGCCGCTGAGCCGTGCGCTCCTTCTGGCGTGCCTTCCGCCGAAACCAGCTCGCCGTCGCCGGCGGCCTCGTCGTCCTCGTGCTGGTGCTCGTCGCCGCGCTCGCGCCGGCGCTCGCGCCGTGGGACCCGCACCGGCCCGACATCAAGCGGATCCTGGCCCCGCCCTCGCGCGACCACTGGCTCGGAACGGACCAGCTGGGCCGCGACGTCCTCTCGCGTATGCTCTACGGCTCGCGTGTCTCGCTCACGATCGGCTTCGTGTCGGTCGGAATCGCGACAGTGATCGGGATCGCGCTCGGCGCCGCGGCCGGCTACCACGGTGGTCTCGTCGACGCCGGGATCATGCGCCTCGTCGACCTGATGCTGGTCTTCCCACGCTTCTTCCTCCTCCTCGCCGTGCTCGCATTCCTCCATCCGTCGATCTGGACGATCATGGCGGTCATCGGGATGACGGGCTGGATGGGTGTCGCGCGCCTCGTGCGTGCCGAGTTCCTCACGCTCAAGGAGCGGGAGTTTGTCCTCTGGTCGCAGTCCGTCGGCGCGAGCGGCTTCCGGATCATCTGGCGCCACATCCTGCCCAACGCGATGGCACCGGTGCTCGTGGCGATGACGCTCGGCATTCCGGCGGCGATCCTCACGGAGTCGGGGCTGTCGTTCCTCGGCCTCGGCGTGCGGCCGCCGTACGCGACGTGGGGCAACATCTTGAACGAAGGCAAGGACGCGATCGAGCTCGCGTGGTGGCTCAGCGTCTATCCGGGGCTCGCGATCCTCGTCACCGTGCTGTCCTACAACCTCTTCGGCGAGGGCATCCGCGACGCGCTCGACCCGCGACTGCGCCAGAGCGCTCGACGGCTTGGCGCCCGAGGCCGTTGAGCGGTATACTCCGTTTCCGTCGTCCACGGGCCGAAGTGGCGGAACTGGCAGACGCGCACGTTTGAGGGGCGTGTGGGGCAACCCGTGGGGGTTCGAGTCCCCCCTTCGGCACCATTTCTCGCTGACCGACGCACGGGTTCTTTGCGCCGTGGCATAATCAGGCGGTTGCGACGGTGAGGAACGACTGCGCATGACGACGGCACTTCCCGTGATCCAGCCCAGCGCGCTCCAGGAGGGCCGGAAGCCCGCGTGGCTCAAGGTGCGGGCGCCCGGCGGGCCCAACTATATCCGCCTGAAGGCCCTCATGCGCTCTGCGAACCTGCACTCGGTCTGCGAGGAAGCGCGCTGCCCGAACATCGGCGAGTGCTGGGAGGACGCGACCGCGACCTTCATGATCCTCGGCGACGTCTGCACGCGGAACTGCGGCTATTGCGCGATCGCCCACGGGCGGCCCACCTGGGAGGACCGCGAGGAGCCCGAGCGGCTCGGCCGCACGGTGGCAGGCCTCGGTCTCGAATACGTCGTCATCACGTCGGTGAACCGCGACGATCTCGCCGACGGCGGCGCGGCGCACTGGGCCGCGACGATCCGCGCCGTCCACACTCACGCGCCGCGTTGCCGCGTCGAAGCCCTCATCCCCGACTTCCAGGGAAGCGCCGACTCGTTGCGCGCGGTGATCGACGCGCGCCCGGCCGTCCTGAACCACAACACGGAGACGGTCCCGCGGCTCTACAAGCTCGTGCGCCACGGCGGCCGCTACGCGCGCGCGCTCGAGCTCTTCCGCCGCGCGCGGGCGTGGGCGCCCGACCTCCCGAGGAAATCGGGGATCATCCTGGGGCTCGGCGAGGAGCGGGACGAGCTCGTTGCCACGCTGCGCGACCTCCGGGACGTCGGCGTGTCGCTGATCACGCTCGGGCAGTACCTGCGCCCGTCGCCGCAGCACCTGCCGGTCGCGCGCTACGTGACGCCGGACGAGTTCGCCGAGCTGGCGCGCATCGGCCGCGAGCTGGGCTTCGCCCACGTGGAGTCCGGACCGCTCGTCCGGAGCTCCTATCACGCCAAGCGGCAGACGGAGGCGGCGGAGGCCCGATGATCGAGTACGCGACGATCCTCATGGCCTTCGGCCTCGCCGCGGCGATCGCGGGCGCGATGCTGATCGTCCCCTCGCTGATCGCGCCGCGGCGGTTGACGCCGGTGAAGGTCCAGCCGTTCGAGTGCGGCAAGGACCCGGTCGCAATCTCCGAGGGACGGTTCGCGATCAAGTTCTCGACGGTCGCCATCCTCTTCATCCTGATCGACATCGAGCTGCTCTTCGTCTGGCCGTGGGCGATGGTGTACCGGAAGCTCGGCGCGTTCGGCTTCGGCTCGATGCTCGTCTTCCTGGCGATCCTGATGCTCGGGTTCTTCTACATCTGGCGCAAGGGAGGCCTCGAATGGGAGTAGGCAGCTTCTTCACGGGGAAGCTCGACGAGGCCCTCGGCTGGGCGCGCAAGTACTCCATCTTCCAGTACCCGTTCGTCACCGCGTGCTGCGGCATGGAATACATGGCGACGGCGTGCTCGCACTACGACATCGACCGTTTCGGCGCGGGGCTGCCGCGCTTCTCGCCGCGCCAGGCGGACGTGCTCTTCGTCGTCGGCACGATCAGCCACAAGATGGCGCCGGTCCTCAAGCGCGTGTACGACCAGATGACCGAGCCGAAATGGGTCGTCGCCTTCGGCGTGTGCACGTGCACGGGCGGCTTCTACGACAACTACGCGACGGTCCAGGGGATCGACACGATCATCCCCGTCGACATCTACATTCCGGGCTGTCCGCCGCGCCCCGAGTCGGTGATCGACGGCCTGATGAAGCTACAGGACAAGATCGCGACCCAGGCGCAGAGGTTCTAACGTGGGGGTGCGAAGCCGCAGCGCGGCCGAGGCGCCGCAGGCGCGAGCGCGCGAGGCGAGCCTGCTCGCATGACCGGGGAGCAGATCCTCGAGCGCCTCCGCGCGCGCTTCGGCGCGGCGATCGTCGCGGCCCACGCGCACCGCGGCGAGGCCACGGCCGTGATCGGGCGCGCGCGGCTCCTCGAGGTGCTCCGCGCGTGCCGTGACGAGCCCGACCTCGCCTTCGACGTGCTGGCCGACCTCACGGCGGTGGACTACTCGAAGTTTCCGGGACGCGAGGATGGTCCGCGCTTCGAGGTCGTCTACCACCTCCTCTCGATCGCCCGCAACCACCGCGTCCGTTTGAAGGTCCGTCTCGAGGAGGACGATGCGGTGGTCCAGACGGCCTCCGGCCTCTGGCCGATCGCCAACTGGCTCGAGCGTGAAGTGTGGGACATGTTCGGCGTGCGGTTCGAGGGCCATCCCGACCTCCGGCGGCTCCTGATGTACGAGGAGTTCATCGGCCACCCGCTGCGCAAGGACTATCCGATCGACCGCCGCCAGCCCCTCATCGGCCCGCATGCCTGAGACGACGCGGCGCGAGTTCATGCTGGGCGAGGGCGCCGGCACGGGCGCCGGCAGCCAGAACATCCACGTCGGCCTGGGCCCGGCGCACCCGGCGATGCACGGGATCATCCGCATCCTGACCGAGCTCGACGGGGAGGTCATCGTCAAGGCCGACGTCGAGATCGGCTATCTGCACCGCGCCTTCGAGAAGGACTGCGAGGCGGGCGGCTGGAACAACGCCATCCCGTACACCGATCGGCTCAACTACGTCTCGCCGCTGATCAACAACTTCGCGTACGCCTCCGCCGTCGAGAAGCTCCTCGGGATCGAGGTGACTGAGCGCTGCGAGTACATCCGGACGATCATGTCGGAGATCTCGCGGGTCTGTGACCACCTGACGTGCGTCGGCGCCTCGGCGATGGAGCTCGGCGCCTTCACCGTCTTCCTCTACATGATCAAGGCGCGCGAGTTCCTGTGGGAGCTCGTCGAGGACGTGACGGGCGCCCGGCTCACGATCTCCTACGGCCGCGTCGGCGGCGTGAAGGCCGACCTGCCGGAGGGGTTCGCGGACAAGTGCAAGAAGGCGTTCGGCGAGGTCCGCGAGGTGCTGGCGGAAGTCCACCGGCTCCTGACGGGCAACCGCATCTTCCTGGACCGCATGGTCGGCGTCGGTGCGCTCTCGCGCGAGGAGACGATCGCCTACGGCATCACGGGACCGATGCTCCGCGCCGTCGGGGTGCCTTATGACGTCCGGAAGGCGGCCCCCCATTGGGCTTACGACCGGGTCGAGTTCGAGGTCCCCACGCGCACAGACGGCGACAACTTCGCGCGCTATCTCGTGCGGATGGACGAGATGGAGCAGGCGATGCGGATCGCCGAGCAGGCGCTCGCGACGATCCCGGGCGGCGCGATCAACGTGGACTTCGAGGGGCGGCCGATCGATCCGGCAGCGTACGTGGACCAGGGCAAGCAGGGACGCACCGAGGGGCTGCTGCTGCTGCCGATCCGGCTCTCGCCGAACCTCGAGGGGCAGGGCCGCGCCGCGCTCGGGCGCGTCGCCGCCCACGACAAGACCGTGACGCTCCCGCCCAAGGAGACCACGTACGGCTCGATCGAAGGGTTGATGAACCACTTCATGCTGATCATGGAGGGCTTCGGCATCCGGCCGCCGGCGGGCGAGGCGTACTTCGCCTCCGAAGGCGCCAACGGCGAGCTCGGCTTCTACGTCGTCTCCGACGGCGGCGACCGGCCGTACCGCGTGCGCTGCCGGCCGCCGTGCCTCAATCCGATGGCGGCGCTGCACCGGATGATCGAGGGCGAGATGATCGCCGACCTGGTCCCCACCTTCGGGTCGGTCAACATGATCGGCGGCGAGCTTGACCGCTAGCTTCAGCTTCACGCCCGCCCAGCTGCAAGAGGTCCGGCGGCTGCAGGCGCTCTACCCCGACGGACGCGCCGCACTGCTGCCCGTGCTCCACATGGCGCAGGACGCCCTCGGCTGGATCTCGCACGAGGTGGAGGTCTACGTCGCCGGCCTCTTCGGTCTGTCGCCGGCGCACGTCCACGAGGTCGTCACCTTCTACACGCTCTACTTCCAGCAGCCCAAGGGGCGCCACGTCGTCGCGGTGTGCCACAACCTCTCCTGTCATCTGGCGGGCGCCCAGGACATCCTCGGCCACCTGAAGACGCGGCTCGGCGTCGAGGTCGGCGAGACGACGGGCGACGGCCGGGTGACGCTCCAGGCCGTCGAGTGCCTCTGCGCCTGCGAGTACGCGCCGATGATGCAGGTGGACGACCGCTACGAGCTCGGGCTCACGCGCGACAAGGTGGACCGCATCCTTGAGGGCCTCCGGTGATCGAGGAGGGCCTCCGGTGATCGAGGAGGGCCTCCGGTGATCGGGGAGGGCCTCCGGTGATCGAGGAGGGCCTCCGGTGACGGGCGAGCCGATCCTGACGCGCAACTTCGCCCGGCCCGGCTCGCACACGCTCGCCGTCTACCGCGAGACGGGCGGCTACACGGCCTGGGCGAAGGCGCAGACGATGGAGCCGGCGGCGATCGTCGAGGCGGTCAAGGCGTCGAACCTCCGGGGTCTCGGCGGCGCGGGCTTCCCGACGGGGACGAAGTGGTCGTTCGTCCCGAAGAACCACGCCGGGCCGGTCTACCTCGTGATCAACGGCGACGAGGGGGAGCCCGGCACCTTCAAGGACCGCTACCTCTTCGAGCTCGACCCGCACGCGCTCATCGAGGGCATGCTGATCTCGGCGCGCGCGATCCGATCCGCGACGGGGTTCGTGTACATCCGTGGCGAGTACGTCGAGCCGTGGCGCCGCTTCACGGCGGCGGTGCGGGAGGCGTACGACGCGGGCCTCCTCGGCAAGGGCTTCGACATCGTCGTCCACCGGGGCGCGGGCGCCTACATCTGCGGCGAGGAGACGGGCCTGCTCTCGTCGCTCGAGGGTAAGAAGGGCTGGCCGAAGATCAAGCCGCCGTTCCCCGCCGTCAAGGGCGCCTTCGGCCAGCCGACGATCGTCAACAACGTCGAGACGATCTGCCACGTGCCGCACATCGTCAACCGCGGCGCCGCGTGGTTCGCCGGGCTCGGCACGAAGACCCAGGGCGGCACGCGGATCTACTCGGTCTCCGGGCGCGTGAAGCGGCCGGGGATCTACGAGGCGTCCGTCTCGATCACGCTGCGCCGGCTCGTCTACGACCTCGCCGCCGGCGTCACGGGCAACGGCCGGCTCAAGGCCGTCGTGCCCGGCGGCTCGTCCGCGGCGATCCTCACGGCGGACGAGATCGACTGCGTGATGGACGTGGACGGGGTCAAGAACGCCGGCTCGATGGCGGGCTCGGCCGGCATCATCGTCATGGACGAGACCGTGTCGATCCCCGACGCGCTGATGGTCGTCGCCCGCTTCTACGCGCACGAGTCGTGCGGCCCGTGCACGCCCTGCCGCGAGTCCACGGGCTGGATCTACAAGATGACGAAGCGGATCGTCGAGGGGCGCGCGCGCAAGGACGACCTCGACACGATCCTCGACGTCGCGCGCCGGGGCGCCGGCACGACGATCTGCGCCTTCTACGACGGCGCGGTCGGGCCCTATATCTCCTACATCGAGAAGTTCCGGTCGGAGTTCGAGGCGCTATGCCGAAGCTGACGATCGACGGCAAGGAGATCGAGGTCGAGGCGGGGACGAACCTGATCGAGGCCGCGCGGCGACTCGGCATCGAGGTGCCGCACTACTGCTACCACCCCGGGCTCTCCATCGCCGGGCAGTGCCGCCTATGCATGGTGGACATCGAGAAGACGCCGCGGCCGGCGATCGCCTGCAACACCCAGGCGGTGGAGGGCATGGTCGTCCACACCGAAACCGAGCGCGTGAAGGACACGCGCCGCTCGATCATGGAGTTCCACCTGATCAACCACCCGCTCGACTGCCCCGTGTGCGATCAGGCGGGCGAGTGCTGGCTGCAGATCTACTACATGTGGCACGGCCTCTACGACCCCCGCATGGTGGACGAGAAGGTGCACAAGCCCAAGGCGGTGCCCCTCGGCCCCCACGTCATGTTGGACGCGGAGCGGTGCATCCTCTGCTCGCGCTGCGTGCGATTCTGCGACGAGGTGACCGGGACCGGCGAGCTCGGCATCTTCAACCGGGGCGATCACTCGGAGATCGGGCTCTTCCCGGGCACGACGCTCGAGAACAAGTACTCGGGCAACGTCATCGACATCTGCCCGGTGGGCGCGCTGACCGACCGGGAGTTCCGCTTCCAGGTGCGCGTGTGGTACCTCGACACCGCCCGCTCGGTCTGCAACGGGTGCGCGCGCGGCTGTAACATCGAGGTGCACAACAGCCGGCGGCGGCTCCACCACAACCAGGGCCGACGCATCGCGCGCATCAAGCCGCGCCACAATCCCGACGTCAACCGGTGGTGGATCTGCGACGAGGGCCGCTACGGCTTCCGCTGGATCGACGACGACTCGCGCCTCCTGGCCCCCGTCCGGCGCGCGGGCGGCAACGACGTCCCGCTCGGCTGGGACGAGGCGGTGGCCGACCTCGTGGCCGCGCTCCGGCGCTACCGGCCAGAGGAGATCGGGATCCTGGTGTCGCCCCAGATGTCCAACGAGGACCTGTTCGCGCTGCAGCGGATCGCCGGCCAGCTCGGGATCCGGTCGGTGGACCATCGCGTGCCGCCGCGCGTACCGGGCGACGAGGACGATATCCTGATCCGGGCCGATAAGAATCCCAACCGGCGCGGGGCCGAGCTGATCGGCCTCACCCAGGGAGAGACGGGCGCGATCCTGGACGGAGCACGGCAGCGGCGGATCAAGCTCCTGTGGATCTTCCAGCACGATCTCCTCGACTCCGGCCTGCCCGCGGCCGACGTGACCGCGGCCCTCGCCGCCGCCGAGATGGTGGTGTTCCAGGGGCCGAGCGCGAACGCCACCAGCGCGGGCGCGCACCTGCTGCTGCCGAGCGCGGCCTACGTCGAGCGCGAGGGCACGTTCACCAACTTCCAGGGGCGCGTGCAGCGCTTCCGCACGGTGGTGGAGCCGCTCGGTGAAGCGGTGGCGGACTGGGACATCCTCGGCCGGCTCGGGCGTGCTCTGGGCGCGGCTGATCCCGCGCTGGCGGCGACCCGCGCCGAGCAGGTCTTCACCGCGCTCGCGGGCCACGTCCCCGCCTTCGCGGGCATGACCTACCGGGCGATGGGCGACACCGGTCTGGTGGCGAAGGCATGAGCGGCGTGGCGCTCGATCTCGTGCTCCAGGCCATCCCGGTCGGCTTCGTCATGTTCGTGGTGCTGAACTTCGGCGGGCTCCTGACCTGGGTCGAGCGCAAGCAGTCCGCGATCATGCAGGACCGGATCGGCGC
>JBOHQB010000229.1:0-1883 GCA_050731995.1 Candidatus Rokuibacteriota bacterium | reverse complement strand
CTGCAGCACCTTGTCGCCGCCCGGATCCCGCGCGTAGTACTCGCGCTGCGCGTCCACGTACGCCAGGCACACCTGGACGACGGAGAGCTCGTTGCGCCCGATGCGGCGATCGAGGATCTCCTGGCGGCCCGCGCGAGTGTCGAAGCGCCACTTGTCGCGATCCGGCACCAGCGGAATCGGGAACGGGTAGTCGTCCTTGCCCAGAACGAGCACGATTCGCCCGCCGCCGGCCTCGAGCCGCTGCGCCTCGTCGTACGCCTTGGCGACCCGCTCGCGCCCCGCGCGGTCGGCGACAGCGTCGCCGGAGGACACCAGCGACTTCGCGTCCGGACCCAGGATGCGGAGCAGGGCCGGGGTGTCGCCGGCGCGGATGGCGGCGACGAAGGCCCCGAAGGCCGCCTCCGGCGAGTCGAAGCGCTCCGCCGCGGCCGCGGGCACGACCGAGAGCGAACCGATCACGAAAGCGACGACGATGCCGGCTCCAGTTCTCATCGCCGCCCTCCGCCACCGCCGCCGCGGCCACCGCCACCGCCGCCACCGCGGCCACCGCCGCCACCACCGCCGCCCCTTGAACCACCGCCGGCGCTGATGCCGCCTCCGGAGCGCGCGCCGCCCCCGGCCCGCTCGAAGCTCCCGCGGCTTGCCTGGCCGCGGTCGCTGAACGCTCGGGTCTCACGCCCGCCTTGGCCGAGCCCCTCGAACGCGCTGCCCCCGCGTCCCGCGTCCTGTCCGAACTGGCCGCGTCCCCCTCCCTGACCGAGCTGACCGGCCTGCGGCCCGCCACCGAACCCGTCGCCGCGGCCGCCGCCCTGACCAAGCTGGCCGGCCTGCGGACTCTGGCCCAGCTCCTGCCGGCCCTGCTCGGCGCGTCCGCGGAATTGCTCGCGCTGCTGGACCTGTTGCGGATTCACCTGACGACCGAAGCGCTCCGCCGTGCCCTTGTCGCGATACTGCACGCCGCCACGGTGCTCCGGACTGTGCTTCCACTCTCCGCGACCGCCCCGCCCTCCCGACGGCTGCTGCTGCGCACGCTCACGGGCGCGCTGGCTGTTGTTCACGTTGTTCGTGTAGTTGTTGTAGTTGTTGACGTTCACATCGGCGTGGCCATTATTCCAGTCGCAGTCACCCCAGAGCGCGCCGCCGACGGCCATCCCTATGCCGAAGCTCAGGAGCGCCGTGCCGGCGACGTAACCCGGGGGATAGTACGGCGGGTACGGTGGATACGCAGGGTACGGCCACGGGCCGTAGGCGACGGCCGGGTCGTACGTCGGCGCGTAGACCACCTGGGGGTTCGTCGGCTGGATCGTGATGATCTGGGCTGGCGCCTGCTGGACGGTCACCGTTTGCGTCGGTGCCGACTCGACGGTGACGGTCTGCTCCGGCGTCGATTTCAAGTTCCCCGAGGCCTGCGCCTTCGCCCGCAGTCGCTGGATGCCGTCCAGGAGACCCTTCTGGTCGGCGAGGAACGCGTCGCCGAGCTTCTGGGTCCAGTCGAGCTTCTCGCTCATCATCGTGAGCACCTGCGGGAACGAGACGAGCGACTTCACGCTGTCGTCCCACGACTGGTTCTTGAGCGCCGCGTTCAGCGCGTCGCCCTTGAGGCTCGCGTTGTCCTTGGCGAACCGCGCGGCCTGGACGACCTCGAGCGGGTAGGTGGACGCCATGAGGATCTGGGCGACCAGCGGGTCCGGATAGAGCGCGATCGGCGCCGCCACCTGCTCGAGCTCTTCGGGCTTGAAGACCGCGGCCGGCGGCGCGCCGGGCGAGGCGCTCAGCTGGGCGACCGTCTCCACGGGCAGCGCGACCGCCACGATCAGCAGGAGAGCGAGCACGCGTGCGCGGCGGTCAGTCACGAGAATGGTCATCGACGCTCCCTCCCCCGA
>JBOHQB010000228.1:0-1636 GCA_050731995.1 Candidatus Rokuibacteriota bacterium | reverse complement strand
GGTCGCTGCGGATCGGGGAGAGCGTGCGGCGCGAGATGGCGCTGGCCGACCTCGCGGTGAAGAGCGGCGGCACGGGCACGCTCGTGTTCGCCACGGTGACGAGCCGCGTGCTCGGCGCCGACGGTCTCGCGCTCGAGGACGAGCGGCGCACCCTGTTCCGCGAAGAGGTGAAGGCGGGCGAACGCAACCAGGCACCGAAGCGCGAGCCCGCGCCGACGGACGTGCCATGGCGGGCGCGCGTGACGCCGGATCCGGTGCTGCTCTTCCGCTTCTCGGCGCTGACCTTCAACAGTCATCGCATCCACTACGACCGCGCCTGGGCGATGGAGGTCGAGGGCTATCCGGGCCTCGTCGTGCACGGTCCGCTGACGACGACGTTGCTCGTGGACTTCGCGCGCGATCAGAACCCGGGGCGGCGAATCGTCGGCTACGCCACGCAGGCGCGCGCGCCGCTGTTCGACACGGCACCGTTCGAGTTGCGCGGCCGGCCGAGCGAGCGCGGCTGCGAGTGCTGGGCGGTCACGCCCGAGGGCACCGTCGCGATGAGCTGCGAGGTCGAGCTGGCTTAGCGCCGCTCACGTTCAGCGGTAGGCGAGGATGAGCTCTTCGAATGCCACCATCTGGCCGCCGTGCGTCGACGACGGCACGACGATGACCGTCTTCACACCCGCCGCCCGCCACGCCTCGACGCCGTCGCGGACTTCCTTCGCGCTGCCAAAGAGCGTGACGTCGCGGAGCCAGCGGTCGGACATCGCCGCGCGCACCGCGTCGTCGTCGCCGCGCGCGACGGCTGCGCGCACCGCCGTCATCTCCGACTCGTAGCCCGCCTCGATCCAGTAGTTCTGGTAGTTCGGCAGCTTCGCGTACGACGTGAGGGTTTTGCGCATGACGGCCGCGGCGGCGGCGCGGTCCGAGTCGATGCAGACTGGAGTCATGTCGGCAATGAAATAGCTCGGATCTTTCAATGCGCGATCTGGCAGGTGGCGCAACGACTCGGCCATGTGAGAGCGCGCGGCGTTGGCCCACACCGCGCCTTCGGCGATCTCGCCGGCGAGGGCGACCATCCGGCGGCGCAGCGTCGCCAGCGTGATGGGCGGCAGCCCGCCGACCTGGGGCGCGTGGGCTTTGAGATCCGCCACGAACTTCCGGATGTCGTCGAGCGGCTTGCCCGGATGCAGCCCGAGGCGCGCGTGGGCGGGGCCGTGGCTCACGCCGATGCCGAAACGGAAGCGGCCCCCCGACAACTCGTGGATGACGGCCGCCGTCTGGGCCCACTCGAAGACGTGGCGCGTGTAGACGTGGGCGATGCTGGTCCCGAAGGGAATCTCGCGCGTGGCGAGTGCCAACGCCTCGCACAGCGCGAGCCCGTCGCCGGGGCTCGGGCAGTAGATACCCGTGAACCCTTCCTGCTCGAGTTGCTGCGCCAGCTCCAGCGTCGCGCGACGACGGCCGGCGACCGCGACGAGGCTCACCGCCGGCTTGGCCGCTGCTATCACGCGACCCGCAGCTTCTCGAGGAGTCGGGGCTCGGGATCGACGCCGAGGCCGGGACCCTGGGGCACCGCGATGCGTCCGCCCTTCGGATGGATCGCGTCGCCCAGCGGGTTCTCCGCGAAGTCGCAGTAGAAGCGCTCGAC
>JBOHQB010000227.1:0-2187 GCA_050731995.1 Candidatus Rokuibacteriota bacterium | reverse complement strand
TCCTCCGCGACGCCGAGCGGGTGGTGGAGCGGCAGGAGGATCACACCGGTGCCGAGCGTCATCCCCTCGGCCTCGGCGGCGACGCGCGCGAGCGTCGGGACCGGCTGGAAGTAGGTGAAGGGCTGGGCGAGATAGTGCTGGCTCGCCCACACCGAGGCGAAGCCGACGCTCTTTGCGAGCCGCACCTGTTCGAGATGCTCGCCGAAGCGCGCGCCCTGAGCGTCGCCGGGCCGGTGCTGGACCGCGAGGGCGAGTCCGAACTTCACCGGATCCTCAGCAGTACCGGCACGGCGGGAACTCGCGCGAGTAGACGGGCTGCTTCAGGAACTCCTCCGGGTTGTACTTCCAGAACTGGCTCACGCTCGGGTAGGTGTAGATGACCGTGTTCTGGAGCTTGCCCCCGACGCGCTCGACCTTGCGGATGTAGATGTTCTGCGTCGGGTTGCCGTACGGGTCCATCTTGACCGGCCCGCGCGGCGCGTCCGCGATCTCGACCGCGCGGAGCGCCCGCATGAACGCCTCCCGGTCCTCGACACGGCCGCCGACGGCCTTCGCCGCCTCGGCGACGACGCGCGCGCCCGTGTAGCAGTTCTCGGAGTAGAAGGACGGGATCCGGCTGAACTTCTTCTCGAAGGCGGCGCGGAAGCGCTTGTTCGCCGGCGTCTCGAGCGACGCCGAGTAGTGGTGCGCGCTGATCACGCCGATGGACTCGTCGCCGAGCTGCGGCAGCACGTGCTCGTCGCTGTACGTGCCGCCGGCGATGAGCGGCAGGCGGTCCTTGAGTCCGCTGTCCGCCCACTGCTTGGCGAAGAGGAGCGTCCAGCGGCCGAGCGCGAGCACGAAGACCGCGTCGGCGTCGCGCTTGACCTGGGAGAGATACGGCGCGTAGTCCTGCACGTTGAGCGGGATCCAGATCTTCTGGACGATCTGGCCGCCGTTGTCCTCGAAGGACTTGTGGAAGCCGCCGGCGATCTCCCAGCCGAAGGCGTAGTCGAGCGAGACGATGACGATCTTCTTGTAGCCGAGCGTCTTCGCGGCGTATTCCCCGAAGGGGTGCATGTTGCCGCCGGCAGAGAAGCCGGTGCGGATGAGCCACTTCGGGCGCTTGCGCTGGGTGAGGTCGTCGGCGGAATTGATCGGGTAGATGGTCGGGATCCCCTGCGCCTCGACGAAGGGCACGAGCGCGTAGGCGACGTTGGAGAGGATCACGCCGGCCAGCATGTTGACCTTGTCCGACTCGACGAGCTTGCGCGCCTTCGTCAGCGTCACCGGCGGCTGCCCTTCGTTGTCCTCGAGGACCACCTCGAGCTTGCGTCCGGCCATCTGCCAGCCGTTCTCTTCCCAGTAGAGCTCGCAGCCGCTGTACATGTCCTTGCCGGCCTGCGCGATCGCGCCGGTGAGGGGCGCGAGGAAGCCGATCTTGATGGGGCCCTGCGCCGCGGCGTCACCGACCGAACCCTGCACGAGAGCGAAGGCGACGACGAGCGCAACGAGCACGAACACAGCACGCATGAGCGGTCTCCTCTCAGCCTCGGCCTCTCAGCCTCGAATTGGATAGCTCGGCGGCGCGATCTCGTCGAGCGGCTTGCCGGTCCAGTGCCAGTCGGGGAGCGCGCGCCAGAGGCGCTCGCCCTCGGCCTGCACCGCGGCGAGCAGCGCCGCCTCGTCCACGCGCGTCGCCGTGCCGCCGTCGATCAACACCTGGCCGTCCACGATCACCGTCTCGACGTCGCGCCCGCTGCCGCACTCGACGAGCAGCTTCACGGGGTCGTGGACCGCGCCGTAGTGCATCTGCAGCAGGTTCACGACGATCACGTCGGCCTTGGCGCCCGGCGCGAGCCGCCCCAGGTCGTCGCGGCCGAGGTGGCGCGCGCCGCCGAGCGTCGCCGCGTCGAAGACGTCCCCGGGCTTGCCGACACGGAAGCTGCCCTCCGCCATCCGGCACATCAGCGCGGCCCAGCGCATCTCGTGGACGATATCTTGCGGATAGGTGTCGGTGCCGAGCGCGATGTTGATGCCGCGCGCGCGGTAGCGCTCGAAGGACTCGAACTCGATCCCCATCTTGGCGTACTTGTACGGCGCGTGGACGACCGTGACGCCGGAGTCGGCGAGCACTTTCAGGTCGTCGCCGTACGGGTAGTGGCACCAGGAGTGCGCGTTGTGGAAGACGCAGTGGCCGAGCCCGGT
>JBOHQB010000226.1:0-3495 GCA_050731995.1 Candidatus Rokuibacteriota bacterium | reverse complement strand
GCGTGCGACGACTCGCGGTAGAAGAACTGGCACGTCGTCGTGTCGCGCTCGCCGTACTTCAGGGCGTAGACCTCGTACATGGGCCACCTCGCTGGGTCGGGAGTGTACTCTACTCGGAGCTGTGAAGGGTCGCGACCGGATGAAGCGTTTCGCGCGGATGGCCGCCGCGGGGCTCCTGGCGCTCGACGTTCTCGGCGCCCTCGGAGTCCTCGGAGTCCTCGGAGTCGAAGTCGCGCTCGCTCAAGATCCGCTGAGGATCGAAGACGACGAGGTCCGCGTGATCGCGCCGAGCGGGACGTGGGAGCTGGGGTTCCCACGCCTCGCGTGGCAGCTCACGCAGAGCCGGCGACGCAAGGACGGCGCCGGCTATCATTTCATGTTCAGCGACACGAAGTCGGACCTGAGCATGTCCCTGTCCCTCGTGCCCGCCACGAAATGCGGGAGCCCGCAGGCGTGCCGCGAGCTGTTCTGGTCGAATCCCGCGCCGGAGTTTCGAGGGGCCGAGAAGGTCGAGCGGTTCGACCTCAAGGGCTTCGCGGTCTTGAAAGCCGTGGTGCCGATTCGGGTCGGCGAGAGCCGATTCGAGCAGGTGAGCCTGTCGGCTCACACGGTGCGTGAGGGCTCCTGGATCGACATCCGCGTCTCGAGGCTCCTGGTGACGGACGCGGACGTGGAGGTCCTCAAGGCGTTCCTCGAGGCCGTGACGATCCAGTCACGCTAGTCGGAGAGGGGCCGGGCCCCGGCGACTCTCCGGCGCGCACCGCGCGATGAGGACGCACATCCAGACGAGGATCCGGTTGCGTGCTCGTGATACGTTCGGCTCAGGCATGGCTCGAGAGGAGACGATCATGGCACAAGGCTTTGCGTTGTTCGCTGCGACACCGTCTGACGTCATCGGCGCCTGCGCCCGGGAGGCTGAGGCGCTGGGCTACACCTCATTCTGGGTGAACCATCCGGGCCAGACCGACGGGCTCGCCGCGCTCGCGGGGGCGGCCCAGGAGACCCGGCGCATGATGCTGGGCGTCGGCGTCATCCCGCTCCACACGCGCGGGCCGGAGTCGATCGTCCAGGGCGTCGGCGCGCAGGCGCTCCCGCTCGACCGGCTCCTCCTCGGTGTGGGCAGTCCGAATCCCGACTCGCTCAAGCGCGTCCGCGACGGCGTCGCCGCGCTACGCGCGCGGCTCCAGACGCAGATCGTCGTCGCGGCACTCGGTCCCAAGATGTGCCGGCTGGCCGGCGAAGTCGCCGACGGCGTGCTCTTCAACTGGCTGACGCCCGAGTACGCGCGCCGCTCCGCCGAGCTCGTCCGGGAGGGCGCGGCGGCGGCCAAGCGGCAGCCCCCCCGACTCTTCTCGTACGTCCGCGTCGCCGTGGGGCCCGCCGCGCGCGCGCGGCTGGAGGAGGAGGCCGCCCGCTACGGGGCGATCCCGGCGTACGCGGCAAACTTCGCGCGCATGGGCGTGAAGCCGATCGACACCACGATCGCCGTGCCGACGGGGGAGGCGCTGCCGCGGGCGATCGGGGCGTGGCGCGGCGCGGTGGACGAGCTGGTCCTGCGCGCGATCACGGCCAAGGACACGGTGGACGAAAACGTCGCGCTCGTCCGCGCCGCCGCGCCAGCCCGCTGACGACTCTCAAACCCGAAAGGAGAGCGCATGTACACGCTCGTTCGTCTCGTGTCGTGGGGACGGCTGCTGCGCGAGCAAGTCCCCGCCTTGCTCCTGTCGTTCGTCATCGCGGAGCTCTTCTACAAATTCCACAGCTTCACGCTGGAGACAGTGGCGTTCCTCGGCACATGGAGTCTCGTCGACGGCGTGATCCAGATCGGCCGCCACGCATTTCAGGGATCGCGCGGGGCGACGCTCGACCGACCGACCCACTGACCCCCGCGGGCTTGTGATCGCAGTTCGATAGGGGACCGAACCCGTGTTTGAGTCACGATCACGTTTTCGCCAACTCGAGCGAGCAGTTGCGCGGCAGCAGAGCCGCACCAAGGGCACGCGACTAGACGAGGCGCACCCATGGCGGAACTCCGGGTTCTCGACGACCTTGGCGCCACCGAAATCGACACGCCGGCGAACTTCAGCAGCGGCGCCTCCGATGACGACGACCACTTCGTCGAGCGCCGACGCCGCCTCCACCTCGGAGACCACCCGGCCGAGGAGCGTGGTGCGTCCGAACGGGAGGAGCTGCTTGGGCTGGCCGAGGCGAGTCGACGCACCGGCCGCAAGGACGAGGCCAGAGACGAACGGCCTCATCGCCGGTCGAATGTCTCCTTGCAGTGGCGGCAGCAGAAGTACACGACCTGCCCCGACGCCTCCGAGCGATATTCGGCCCTCGCGACGTCCACCAACATCCCGCAGATCGGATCCCTGGCTTCGGTCACGGCAGCGGGGGCCGAGGCGACCTTGTCGCTCCGATGGTGCTGGATGATCTCGGCGAGGATGCTCACCGCGATCTCTTCCGGGGTCACCGCGCCGATGTCGAGCCCCGCGGGCGCCTTCAGCTGGCCGAGGCGTTCGGGCGGCACGCCGCGTTGCTTGAGGCGCTCGACGATCACGGTGGCCCGTCGACGGCTCGCGACCAGGCTGACGTAGCCCGCCTCCGTCCTCAGCACCCGCTCCAGCGCCTCCTCGTCGGAGTCCGCGTGCGTGGCCACGACCACGGACGCCCGTCGCGTCAGGTCGAGCTCGCTGAGCCCCGCCTGCATGGCGTCCGCTCGGAGAGCCACGATCGAATAGTCAGCCGCACGACCGAGGGTCCCGAGCGTCTCGACGACAGGCCCATGGCCCACGAGCACCAGAAGCAGCTTCGGGAGGTGAGGCTCCACGTAGATCTCCAGCGTGCCACCACTGTGGCACGTCATCGCGTACTCGAGCATTCCCTCCGTCCGGCCCGGGCCCCGTCCGCCTTCTCCGATAAGCCCGATGAGCCGTGGCCGGCCGTCCCGGAGGGCGTTGAGCGCCTCTCGCACGACGACCGGCTCGGCGCAGGCGCCCCCGACCCAGCCGGATACGGTGCCGTCCTCGAGGATGAGCGCCTTGGCGCCGGGCTTGGCCGAGGTCGGCGGCTCGCATCGGACGACCGTCGCCAGCGCGAACGGCTGCCGGCAACGCTGGAGCTCCGCGGCGCGGGCGAGAAGCTCTTCAGCCACGGCCTGGCGCGCCCCTCACTCCGTGACGCCCTTGTCGCGGAGCAGCTTCCACACTTTCGGGGGTGTGATCGGGATGTCGACGTGGCGCACTCCGAGATGCCACAGGGCATCCACGACCGCATTGGCGATGGCGGCGGGGGCGCCCACCGTCGCGGACTCGCCGACGCCCTTGGCGCCGAGCGGATGGTGGGGCGACGGCGTGCAGGTCTTGTCGGTCTCCCACTTCGGGGTCTCCACTGCCGTGGGGACGAGGTAATCGATGAAGCTCCCGCCCTGGATGTTGCCGATCTCATCGTAGGAGATCTCCTCGAGGAGAGCGGGGGCGAACCCCATCGTCAGCC
>JBOHQB010000225.1:0-2029 GCA_050731995.1 Candidatus Rokuibacteriota bacterium | reverse complement strand
GGGCAGCCTCGTTCCCGGTGCGGCGCGTCGCGCTCGCGACGGTGGCGGCGACGACCTGGAAGCCCGAGGAGTGTCCGCTCTGCCGCGCGGGGAGCCAGGCCGTGAAGCCGGGGAGCCGCGCCTAGCTACTTCCCGGTGCGAAACTGAGGGCGCTGACCCGCATGTCTTGCGGGGAGCGCCGTCCGATCCCTGGCAGAACGCGCAATTTTCTTGACGCACGCTCCGAAGCGACGCCATCGTGATCTGTGATGCTCTCGCTCCCGCTCTCACCGACCGCGCACCCCAGCCGACCGCTCGCCATGGAGGGACCATGGTCCGTCGCGCGTATGCGCAACGCAGCGTCTTCGAAGTGCTGCTGCCTGACGGGGACAAGCTCTGGGACGCCGAGCTCCGGGCGATCGACGAGATCCTGGACGATGCCGACCTTGTGGACCTGCTCGACGCCGCCCTCCGCCGCCGATACCCGCTGAGCGGCCGTCGCGGGCGTCTCGGGACGCCCGCCACCGTCGTCCTGCGCCTGCTGCTGCTCAAGCATCTCCGCGACTGGAGCTTCGACGAATGTGAGCGCGAGGTCCGGGGCAGTCTCGTCTACCGGGCCTTCTGCCGCATCGATTGCGAGCGGGTCCCCGATGCCAAGACGCTGATCCGACTCGCCCAGCTCATCGGCCCTGAGACCATCAAGCCGATCTTGGAGCGACTCGTGCACGTCGCCCGGCGGCGGCGCGTGACCCGCGGCGCGCGGCTGCGGGTCGACACGACCGTGGTTGAGACCAACATCCACTATCCGACCGACAGCTCGCTGCTGGCCGACGGGGTGCGGGTCCTGACCCGGACCCTGAAGCGTCTGGCTACGCGCGTCGGCGGGGACGCGGGGCGTGTCCGCGATCGCACGCGCAGCGTCGCCCGCCGCGTCTTCGAGATCGTCCAGCGCAGCCGCGCCGCCGGGCGCGGCTCGGCGGCCGTCCAGGCGACGCGCACCGCGCGGGTGATCACGCTCTACCGCGAAGTGATGGCGATCACGCGGGCCGTCGTCCGGCAGGCCGAGAGGGTGGGCCGGCAGGTTCGCCGCACGCGTGCGGGACGGGTGAAGAAGCTCGGGAGCCGGCTCGAGGAGACCGTCGGCTTGGTTCGCCGGATCCTTGCCCAAACGCGCGCCCGCGTCCTCAAGGGGGACCCCCATCACCCGGACAAGATCCTGAGCCTCTTCGAGCCGCACACCGAGGTGATCCGCAAGGGCAAGGCGGCCAAGCCCACCGAGTTCGGCAAGGTGGTGAAGATCCAGGAAGCGGAGGGCCAGATCATCACCGACTATCACGTCTGTGCGACCCGCGTGCCCGACGACGAGCTCTGGACGCCGGCGCTGGACCGGCACGTCGCGCTGTTTGGCCGCGCGCCTCGTCTGGCCGTCGCCGACGCCGGGTTCGCCTCGCGGGCCAACGAGCGGGCCGCGACCGACCGTGGCGTCCACCGCGTGGTCTTGCCCCGGCGCGGTCGCCCCGCGCCTTCTCGTCATCCACCACACCGGGAGCGCTGGTATCGCCGCGCCCTGCGCTGGCGCACTGGGTCTGAAGGTCGGATCAGTGCCATCAAGCGGTGTCATGGGCTCCGGCGCTGTCGCTATCGCGGTCCGCACGGCATGGAACGCTGGGTCGGGCTCGGCGTGATCGCAAACAACCTGCGCGCGCTCGCCCGCGCGGGGCCGCGAGGTGCGCGACGGTCCCGATGAGCGGCGATCGCCAGGCGGAAGCGAAAAGTGAGACGAACTACACCGCCCAAGTATCGTGTACCGCGAAACGACGTCGTTGCCTCTATCCATTTCGCACCGGAAAGTAACTAGATCGGCAGCGGCAGCTGCGCCGCTGCCCCCGTCTCGCTTGTCGGCAGCGCGACGCGGACCGTCGTGCCCTGCCCCGGCTCGCTCTCGATCGTAAGCTCGCCGCCGTGCGCGAGCACCAGATGCTTGACGATGGCCAGCCCGAGCCCCGTGCCGCCGAGCTCCCGCGAGCGCGCCTTGTCCACACGGTAGAAG
>JBOHQB010000224.1:0-4211 GCA_050731995.1 Candidatus Rokuibacteriota bacterium | reverse complement strand
AGGTGGCGCCGAGCGCGCCGGTCGATCTGCCGACGCCCGGCCCCCCCGCTCTGGACCTGGAGCAGCGGATCGGCGCGCGCTGGACGACCTGGGTCGGCATCATCGTCATCCTATTCGGCATCAGCTTCTTCCTGAAGTGGGCCTTCGACAACGATTACCTCGGCCCCGCGGCGCGCGTCGTCCTGGGGCTGACCGCCGGGCTCGTGATGGTCGCCGCCGGCCTCCGACTCCATCATCGGCACGACGTGCCGTACCTGAGCGAGGGACTGGCGGGCGGCGGGCTCGCCGTGCTCTACCTCTCGCTCTACGCCGGCCACGCGCTCTACGGTCTCCTCGACACGGGCCGCGCGTTCGCCTTCATGGCCGCCGTGACGCTCCTCGGCTCCGCCGCCGCGGTCGTGAGCAGCCGGCAGATCACGGCGACGCTGACGCTGCTCGGCGGACTGCTGACCCCGGTGCTGCTCACGGTCGAGCGACCCGACGAGCGCGGCCTGCTCGCGTACCTCCTCGTGCTGGACGTCCTCGTGCTCGCGATCGCACGCTTCCGCACGTGGCCGGCGCTGAACCGGCTGGCGTGGGTCGGGACCGCGCTCCTGGCGATGGCGCCGCTGGTCCAGGAGCCTCGAGCCCCGCACCCCGTCGCGCGACTGGCGCTGCTCTCGGCCTTGTTCCTGCTCTTTCTCGCCGTGCCGATACTCCGTGAGCGTGCGACCGGTCGCCGTCTCGAGGAGGTGGACCTCGGCCTGCTCGTGGCCAACGGCGCCGCCTACTTCTGGGCGGTGTACGTGACCCTGGAGCGGTGGCATCCGGAGGTCGAGACGCCCTGGGCGCTGGTCCTGGCCGCCCTCTACGCCCTGGTCGCGACCGACTACGCGACGCACGTCCCCGACGACGCGCTCACGCCAGCCGCTCTCGAGGGCGTCTCGTGGACGTTCCTGATCCTCGCGGTCCCGATGGCCCTCGAGGGTCGCTGGGTCACGCTGGCCTGGGCGGCGCTGGGCGTCGTGCTGCTCTGGGTCGCGCCGCGCGCGCGGACACCCGTGGCCCTCTGGGGCGGAGCGGCCGCGCTCGGCTTGGCGGCCCTCCGTGTCGTGGCCTTCGATCGCTTCCGCTACCCCGACGCGGTCGCGGTGTGGAACGTGACGTTCCTCGTCCATCTGCTCGTCGTCGTCGCGCTCGCCGTCGGTGGGGCGATGGCGGCGCGCGTCGAGTCGGAGCGGCCGGGCCGCGGAGCGCTGAAGAGCGCGCTCTGGGTCGCGGCCGCGGGAACGCTCGCCGTGCTGTTCTGGCGCGAGCCGACGGGGCTCTGGCCCGCGACGCTGCTCACGCTCGAGCTGGTCGCGCTGGCCTGGCTCGCCCGCGCATCCCCCGAGCGCGCCTTTCTCCTCGCCACACCGCTCGTCGCCGTCCTGGTGCTCGCGCGGACCCTCGGGGCCGACGAGGCGCTCGCGTTCCGGGGCGCCGCGACGCTGGTCAGCCTTCCGCTCGTCTCGCGCGTCGCCGCGTGCGGCGGCGTCGCCCTCGCGGGCCGCTGGGTGGCCCGGTCCACCGCGGCGGCGCGCGCGCCCGCGGTCGGCCAGGGGCTGTCGGGGGCCGCGGGGCTCGCCCTGCTCTGGGTGCTCAGCGTCAACTGGCGCTGGAACCAGGAGGCCGCGCAGCGGGCGGCCAGACAGGCCGGGTTCCCGGGCGCCGCCGGCAACATCGCCCTGCGGATGGAGATCGGCCTCTCGGTGCTGTGGACCCTCTACGCGGCGGCGACGATGGCGTGGGGATTCGTCCGGACGTCCCCGCCCCTCCGCTACGCGGCGCTCGCCCTCTTCGCGCTCACCGTCCTGAAGGTGTTCAGCGTGGACCTGGCGACGGTCAACACCGTGTACCGGATCGTCTCGTTCCTCGTCCTGGGCGTCGTTCTGGTGACCGTTGGCTTCCTCTATCAGAAGTCGGGCCGGACGACCGTCTAGTCGAGGTGGACCGCGCCCGCGCGAAGCACGCGCGGCGGGTCGGTCGTCACGTCGAGCACCGTGGACGGCTCGCCGCCCGACGTCGCCCCGCCGTCGAGCACAAGGTCGAGGCCGTCGCCGATACCCGCGAGAACCGCCGCCGCGGTCGTGGGCGGCGGCGCCCCGGACCGGTTGGCGCTGGGCGCGGTGACGGGCTCGCCCAGCTCCCGAACGAGCGCCAGCGCGACGGGGTGCGGCGACAGGCGCACGCCGATCGTCCCCGTCCCCGCCGTGATCTCGTCGGGCAGTCCGGTCGCCGCCTTCAGCACGAGTGTGAGCGCGCCCGGCCAGTGTCGCGCCATCAGCCGGCGCGCTTCTGCGGAGATCGTCACGGTAATCCGCTCGACCATCGCGACGCCATCGACGAGGACGAGGATCGGCTTGCCCTCGGGGCGGCCCTTCGCCTGGAGCAGCCGGCGCGTCGCGGCGGCGTTCAGCGCGGCGGCGCCCAGGCCGTAGAAGGTCTCCGTCGGAAACGCGACCAGCCCGCCGCCGCGCAGCACCGTGACCGCCCGCGCGATCAGCGAAGCCTCGGGCGCGCGCGGGTTCACCTCCAGCACCGGCGCCGGCATCACCCCTTCGACTTGAGCCTGTCCTGGACCCGTCGCGCGCGCTCTTCGACGTCATCGGCGAGACGCTTGCGGTACCGGGCGAGGCGCTCACGCAGGTCCGCATCGCCCGTCGCGAGAATCTGCGCGGCGAGGATCCCCGCGTTCGCGGCTCCCCACTCCCCTATCGCGACCGTGGCGACGGGGACGCCCTTGGGCATCTGGACGATGGACAGGAGCGCGTCGAGGCCGCCGAGCGAGGTCGCGGCGATGGGAACGCCGATCACCGGCAGCGAGGAATAGGCGGCGGCGACGCCGGGCAGCGCCGCGGCGCCGCCCGCGGCGGCGACGAGGACGCCGAGCCCGCGCGCCGCCGCCGTGCTCGCCCACTCCTCGACCCGGCCCGGCGTCCGGTGCGCGGAGGCGACGACGATCTCGCTGCCGACGCCGAGGGCGTCGAGCACCTTCACCGTCTCGAGCATCACGTCGAGGTCCGAGTCACTGCCCAGCACGATCCCGACACGAACGGGGTTCGTCACGGCGCTATCTCCTGGCGTTGGGGCCTCTTGCCGATGTCCCGACGGTAGTGCATGCCCTCGAAGCGGATCCTGCCGATGGCCTCGTACGCCGCGCCGATCGCGCGGTCCACGCTCGCCGCCACCGCGGTGACGCCGAGCACGCGTCCGCCCGCGGTCACGAGCCGGCCGTCTTTGAGCGCGGTGCCGGCGTGGAAGACCTGGACGCCCTCGATCGCCTCGGCCGCCTCGACGCCGGAGATCCCGGCGCCCGTCGGATAGGCGCCCGGATAGCCGGGCGACGCGAGCGCCACGCAGACGGCCGCCCGTGCGGGGTGCGCCCGGAGGGGCCCGAGCGGCTCGCCCCGCGCCGCCGCCGCCAGCGCGGGGACGAGATCGCCCTCGAGACGCGGCATGATCACCTGGCACTCGGGGTCGCCGAAGCGGCAGTTGAACTCGATGACCTTCGGCCCTTCGCGCGTGAGCATGAGGCCCGCGTAGAGCACGCCCCGGTACGGCGCGCCGTCGGCAGCCAGCGCGGCGAGCGTGGGCTCGACGATCTCGCGCATGATCCGAGCGTCCAGCGCGGCGTCGACCGACGCGACCGGCGAGAACGCGCCCATGCCGCCGGTGTTCGGCCCCGCGTCGCCGTCGAAGACGGTCTTGTGGTCCTGAGCGCCGGCGATCGGGATCGCATCGACACCGTTGGAGATGGCGAAGAACGAGTATTCCTCGCCCTCGAGGCACTCTTCGATCACGATCCGGCTGCCGGAAGCCCCGAATTCGCCGCGTTCCATGCAGCGCGCGACGGCAGTATCCGCCTCGGCGAGCGTGCGGCAGACGCTCACGCCCTTGCCGGCGGTGAGCCCGTCGGCCTTCACCACGAGCGGCGGACCGGGCGCTCGACAGTGGGCGCGCGCCTCGGCCGGATCGTCGAACGTCTCGAAGCGCGCCGTGGGGATCCCGTGGCGCACCATCAGGCTCTTGGCGAACGCCTTGGAGCCTTCGATCCGCGCCGCGCGTGCCGAGGGACCGAACACGGTCAACCCCTTGTCGACCAGTCGATCGGTCAGGCCGGCGACGAGAGGGGCTTCCGGACCGATGACGACGAGATCCGTGCGCTCGACCGAAGCGAGCCGCACGAGACT
>JBOHQB010000223.1:0-20571 GCA_050731995.1 Candidatus Rokuibacteriota bacterium | reverse complement strand
ATATACGTGTAGAGGTGCTCGAAGTCGCGCGTGTAGAACGCGGCGACCGGGAGCGACTGGAAGGTCTTGCCGTCCTTCTCGTTCAGGCACTGCGACATCAGATCGGCGTTCGGCGACTCCTTCGGATCCGGCTCCGGCGCGGCGCTGAAGCGCTGACCGTCGCGCGCGAAGATCCGAAGCTCCATCCCACCGGCCTCCGCCATCCGCTGGAACACAGGAACGTCGCGGCGGCAGTCGGAGGACCACTCCTCGGAGATCACGAGGACCTTCGCGGGCCCCTTCGGCTGGGCCGCGAGCCACTTGATCGCGCCGGCCTGCGCGTCGGACAGGCGCGCGTCGGCGTACCACTGGCGCAGGAGCGGAGCCCGGTCCTCGCGCTTGCCCGCCGCCAACGAGGACGCCTCGCGCTTGAGATTCTCGGGCGTCGCGATGAAGGCGAGGTACTGCTCGAAGGTCATGCCCTGGGCGAAGCGCTGCGCGGTGACCATCTACGGCTCCTTTCGCTGAGCGAACGTGGCTCCGAGCACCGGCTGCGGGCCGGACGGCAGCGCGACGGGGCGATCGGCGGCGAGGTCGATCGCGAGCGGACCCTCGTCGGCCAGCGGGTCGATCTCGACGACGAGACGCATCGGCGACGGCGGCCAGCGGAAGATCAGCGCGCCCTCGCGCTCCTCGATCTCGGCGAGGAGCACGTCGCGCCACTGGGCGAGTGCCCGCTCGCGCGAGCGCACCCGCATCGTCAGCCCCAGCACCGACGCCGCCGGCGGCGCACTCGCCGGGCCCGGCGGCGGCTGCCAGCGCGGAGGCGGGTCCGGTCGCCGCGCCGTCTCGACCATCTGCACGACGATGCCGAGCGCCCGCTTCGGGTGGAGGAACGCCTCCTTCCAGTACGGGTCCCTCTCGTCGCGGCCGACGATCTCGTAACCCTGCTCTCCGGCACGCGCGCACGCCGCCTCGAGGCTCGGCACGATGAAGGTCACGTGGTGGATGCCCGGGCCGCGAGACCCGAGGAAGCGTCGCAGAAACCCGTCGGCCCCGCGCGGCTCGAGGACTTCGAGACAGCCCCGGTTGGCGAAGCGCCACTGGCCGAAGGTGTAGGCGCCGGAGGGCCCGCCGTAGCGCGGCGTGCCGCCCAGCACCCCGACGAGAAACCCGGGCGTGTCGGCGATCCGCGCGACGGCCATCGCGATGTGGTCGAACCGGACGGGAGGCATCAGCGTCGTAGTGTACGATAACTTCCCGTGCTCGAGCGCAGCCTGCGTCAGGATGCCCGCGTCATCGGCCTCGTCAGCGGCGCCCACTGCTTCAGCCACTTCTTCCAGCTGACGCTGCCGCCGCTGTTCCCGCTGCTCAAGACCGTCTTCGACGTCCCCTGGGTCGCGCTCGGACTCGCGATGTCCGTCTTCTACGGGGCGTCGGGTCTCGGCCAGACGATCTCCGGGTTCCTCGTCGACCGGATCGGCGCGCGCCGCGTGCTGCTCTCAGGCATGAGCCTCTTCGCGCTCGCCATCGCGCTCGCCGGCGTCGTGCCGTCGTACGGGTGGCTCCTGCTGGTCGCGCTGCTGGCGGGACTCGGCAACAGCGTCTTCCACCCGGCCGACTACTCGATCTTCAACGCCGTCGTCTCGCCGCGCCGTCTCGCCCGCGCCTACGCGATCCACAGCGTCTCCGGCGGGCTCGGCTGGGCGATCGCCCCGGCCGTGGTCGGCGTGCTCACGACGGCGTTCGGCTGGCGCTGCGCGCTGCTCGTGGTGGGGGGCGCCGGGCTCGTCGCTGTCACCGTCCTCGCGACCCAGGGCGACGCTCTGCTCGATCGTCACGCTGCGGGCGCGGTCCGCGCCGGCGCCCGGAGCCACCTCGCCGGCGACGTCCGGCTTCTCATGACGGCGCCGATCCTCATGGCCTTCGCCTATTTCGCGTTCGCCGCGACGGCGAGCGTGGGGCTCCAGACCTTCTCGATCACCGCGATGGTGTCCGTCTACGCCGTCCCGCTCGCCCTCGCGACGCGTGCGCTCACGGCGTTTCTCATCGGCGGGGCGGCCGGCGTGCTGGCGGGCGGCTTTCTCGCCGACCGCGTGCGACGGCACGATCTCGTCGCTGCCGGCGGTCTCACGCTCGCGGCGGCGCTCATGCTGCTCGTCGGGACGTCGGCCGTGCCGGTGGGGGCGCTGGCGATCGTCATGAGCCTCGCGGGCTTCTTCCAGGGCGCGACGGCGCCCTCCCGGGACATGCTCGTGCGCGCGGCGACGCCGCCCGGCGCCTCGGGCAAGGTCTTTGGCTTCGTGTACTCCGGCCTCGACCTGGGCTCCTCGCTCACGCCGCTCGCGTTCGGCCTGCTTCTCGATCGGGGCGAGCCGCGCGTGATCTTCCTCGCCGTCGCCGCGCTGATGCTCGCGACGATCGTCACCGTCGTGCAGGTCCGCCGGAGCGCCGTGCTCGCCGCGGCGCGCGCCTGAGCCCGGCGCGCGACGGCGTGCGCCTCCCCTTCTTCTACGGCTGGGCCGTCGTCGGGGTCGCCTTCGTGACGATGGCGATCGGCGTCAACGCGCGCACGGCCTTCTCGCTCCTCTTCCCGCCGATCCTCGACGAGTTTCGCTGGGATCGGGGCGTCACCGCGGGCGCCTTCTCCTTCGGCTTTCTCGTCTCGGCCTTCCTCGGCCCGGTGCTCGGCCGGCTGATGGACCGCCGGGGCCCCCGCTGGGTCGTCACGCTCGGCGCCGTGCTCGTCGCCCTCGGCCTGGGCCTGGCGCCTCTCACGCGCGAGCCCTGGCACCTCTACGCGACCCTCGGTGTGCTGCTGGGCGGCGGCACCGTGTGCCTCGGCTACACGGGGCACGCGATGTATCTGCCGAACTGGTTCGTGCGGCGGCGCGGCCTTGCCGTGAGCATCGCCTTCTCCGGTGTCGGCGTCGGCTCGATCGTCCTGCTGCCCTGGATCCAGGTGCTCATCAGCACGGGCGGCTGGCGCTGGGCCTGCGTCGTCATCGCGGTGTTGATGCTGACCGTCGGCGTCCCGCTAAATCTGATGATTCCGCATCGGCGTCCCGAGGATCTCGGTCTCCACCCCGACGGTGATGCCGCGGTCGCGAGCGTCCCCGGCGGCGGCGCGGCGCGGGCCGACAACGTGGTGGACGCGACGTGGGCGGCGACCGACTGGACGCTCGCGCGCGCGATCCGGACCACCCGCTTCTGGTGGATCGCGCTGGCCTTCGCCACGGGGATGCTCTCCTGGTACGCCGTCCAGGTGCACCAGACGAAGTACCTGCTGGAGATCGGGTTCGCGCCCGGCCCGGCCGCCTATGCGCTCGGTCTCGTGAGCTTCGCCGGCATCTTCGGGCAGATCGTTCTCGGGCACCTCTCCGATCGGATCGGTCGCGAGTGGGTCTGGACGCTCGGCTGCCTCGGGTTCGCGCTCTGCTACGCGCTGCTGCTCGCGATGAAGGACTATCCCTCACCGATGCTGCTCTATCTCATGGTCGCGACGCAGGGCGTGCTCGGCTACGGGATTACCTCGGTCTTCGGCGCGATTCCTGCCGAGATCTTCCAGGGGCGCCACTTCGGATCGATCTTCGGGATGCTGACGCTCGCCTCGCTCCTCGGCGGCGCGCTCGGTCCGTGGATGACGGGGGCGCTGCACGACCACACGGGCAGCTACGCGCTGGGCTTCGGCGCCGCGATCGTCTCGAGCGGACTGTCCGCGCTGGCAGTCTGGCTCGCGGCGCCGCGCAAGGTCCGCACGGTCGCCGGTCGCGCCTTGAGAGGACCTACTCGATGACCCGGTCCGCCCGTCACTCGAGCGGGCGCGCCTCGATCGCGTTCATCCGGATCGTCTCCTCATCGGGGCTTTTTCGCGTTCGAGAGCTCGATCGGCTGGCCGTGGGGCGTGGCGCGCGCGGCGGCGTCCCATTCGTCCTTCCGGCGCGCGAGCTCATCGGCGGCGACGAGCCCTTTGTCGGCGACGAGCGTCTCGAGCGCGGCGAGCCAGAAATCGTAGTAGCGCGTGCCGTCGTCGGCCTCGCCCCGGTCCGCGGCGGCCTTGATCTCCGCCGCGAGGCGCTCGGCCCACTCCCGCCAGGTGAAGTGGCCGGCCTCGTGGAGCCGCACCGCCATCGCGAAGGCCTGCGCCTCCCAGGGCTCCCGGAAGACCGGGCCCTCGGCGTCGCGGGGGATCCGCGGGAGCGCCCCAAGATCGATATGATCGACGCTCATCAACGCTCCGGATCGGCGTCCAGGTAGTCGTCCCAGAGGTCCACGTAGATCGCGTCCCGCGCGGAGGCCTCCGGCCCCCACAGCTCGCGCGCCGCAAAACGAACGCTGTACACGTGCTGGGGCTTCTTCCCCTGCCCCGCCGCGTGGGTGTCGGGAAAGGTGAAGACACCGTGGTCGCGGTCCACGACGCCGCGCCGGCCACGCACGTAGCGGGGCAGCCGCGTGTGGCCGAGCGGGTTGGTGTTCTTTGCGATCACGGCGTCGCCGGCCTTGAACTTCGGCGCCACCGGGTCGTCGCAGCGCGCGGCCCGGCGATTGCGCAGCGCCCTGTGAACGTCGGGCGGGCGCAGCACACGGAGGCCCGGAGGCGCCGGCTGAGGCCCGGCGACGGTCTCGCCGCGGCGGCAGGTCTCGAGCTCGGCCGGCGGCACGAGGCCCTTTTCGTCCAGCAGGCGCAGGAGGCCGAAGAGCCAGTGCTCGTAGTACGTCGTCTCGAGATACTCGCCCGGTGGCATCTGCTCGCGCGCGAAGCGGCCCATGTCGATGTTCCACTTGCCGAGGAGGCCGGTCGCCATCGTGAGCGCGAAGGCGCGCCGCTCCCACTCGTGGTGGAAGACGGGCTCCTGGGCCTCGTGGTCAATCGGGCCCATGCCGTGCATCCCGCCCATGTCGTGCACACCGTTCATCGCGCCTTCCCCCCGGGCGCCGGCCGGCCCGTCTGCGGTGCGATCTTCTCGACACCGATCATCGAGTCGCGTGTGACGATCTCGGCCAGCTCGTCCTCGCTCCATCCTTCCGTGCCCGCGGGACGCTCCGGCAGGACGAGGTAACGGAGCTCGGCGGTGCTGTCCCATACCCGAACCTCGCAGCCCTCCGCCACCTCGACGCCGAACTCCTTCAGCACGCCGCGTGGGTCGATGACCGCGCGCGAGCGGTACGGCGCCGACTTGTACCACACCGGCGGCAGCCCGAGCACCGGCCAGGGATAGCACGAGCAGAGCGTGCAGACGACCATGTTGTGAATCTTGGGACTGTTCTCGAGCGCGACCATGTCCTCGCCCTGGCGTCCGATGTACCCGAGCTCGGAAATCGCCTCCGTCGCGTCGGCGAGAAGCCGCGCCTTGTACGCCGGGTCGGCCCACGCGCGCGCGACGACCTGCGCGCCGTTGCGCGGGCCGACCTTCGTCTGGTAGGTGTCGATGAGCGTGTCGAGTGTCGCTGGATCCACCAGCCCCTTGTCCACCAGCAGCGACTCCAGCGCGCGGACGCGGAGCGCCGTCTCGGTGAGGGGCGAGCCCTCCTCGTGGTCGTGGTCGTGGGTCATCGGACCTCCTCGGCGGCGACGTCGACCATCGCCGCGAAACTCGCCTGCCCGGCGCCGAAGCCGAAGGCGTCCACGGCGCCGTCGGGAATCACGGGGCCGCCGGACGTCAAGAGATTGAGCCCGTCCCACCCGTCGCGCATCCACACGGTACCGGACGGGATCCTCGTAGTCACGCGCGCGCGTGCTGCGAAGGCGCCGCGCTCGTTGAAGATGCGGATGCGCCCGCCGTCGTCGATCTCCCGCTTCTCCGCGTCCGCGACGGCGATCCAGAGGACCGGCTCGGGGTCGGCCTGGGCGAGCGTCGGCAGCGCGCGTCCGTGGTCGTAGAAGCCGTGGAATTGCGTCAGCGTCCGCCCCTGGCGGAACGCGAGAGGATACGCCGACGGTCCCGGCTCCTCGTGTACGGGCAGCGCGGGCAGCCCGAGGGCGCGGGCGCGCTCCGAAACGAACTCCACCCTGCCCGACGGCGTCGGGAACTCCAGCGTCGGATGCGCGACGTGCGAGATCGTGAGCGCGCGGATCCCGCCCTCGGATGCCAAGTCCGCGACCGTCGCGTGGCCTGTGGATGCGTGGTCCAGAATCGCGTCGATCGGACCCGCCTCGTCCTCCCACGTGAAGAAGTCGTCGAGCCCCAGCCGCTCGGCGAGCCGGCGGAGCACCCACGGGCACGAGCGCGCCTCGCCGGCCGGCTCGAGGACCTGCGGCATCAGGTAGAGGTGGGTGTTCGTCGCCTTGCAGCCGAGCTCCTCGAGCCACGCCGTCGCCGGCAGCACGACGTCGCCGAACCGCCTCGCCGTGTCGTTGAGGAAGATGTCGTAGGAGACGACGAGGTCCTGCCGCGCGAGCCCCTCGGCGACGCGCCCGGTGTCGGCGAAGGACGAGAGCATGTCGGTGCCGAAGAGCAGCATCACCCGCACGCGACCGTCCACGAGCGCGTCGGTGATCGCCGACATCTGGTTGGGCACGTCCGCGCCCGGCGGACGGCGCTCGGGCAGCGTGATGTCGTTGAGCGCCATGCCGTGGCTCGCGCCGCCGTGACGCGGGCCCAAGCCGCCGCCGGCCACGCCGAGGTTGCCCGTGAGCGCGGGCAGGCAGCCGATCGCGCGCGCCCCGTGCCACGCCCCCGCGCCCTTGTGCATCGAGGAGCCCCCGAGGACGATCATCGCGGGCCGCGTTGTCGCGTAGCGGCGCGCGAGGGCGACGATTCGGTCAGCGGCGATCCCCGTCGCCTCGGCCGCCCACTCGGGCGTGTGCGTCGCGAGATGGCCGGCGAGCGCGTCGAAGCCGACCGTGTGGTGCGCGACGAAGTCGCGATCGTGGAGTCCTTCGGCGACGATCACGTGCATCAGCCCGAGCGCCAGCGCCGCGTCGGTGCCGGGCCGGATCAGGAAGACCTCGTCGGACTGGGCCGCGGCCTCGGTCGCGCGCACGTCGATCGTCGCGACCCACGCGCCCCGGCGCTTCGCCGCCGTGAGGTGGCGTCCCGTGTTCGGCTGGCTCGCGAGGTTCGCCCCCCACAGGAGCACGAGGTTCGCGTGGGCGCCCATGTCCTCCTTGGTGCTGGTCTCGAGCGGCCCGGTGAGCCCGAGCCCGAAGGCGCCGAGCCCCCAGCAGATGATCGTCGGGTGCCACCACTGGCAGCCGTAGAGGTTCGCGAAGCGGCGGAGCAGATGCGAATTGACGCGCGTGCCGTAGTTCGTCGTGAAGAGACCGTGGCCGGACCAGGCGCCGACGGCGCGGGGCCCAGCGGCGCGCATCCGCGCGGCGATCAGGTCGAGGGCCTCGTCCCAGGAGGCGCGCCGGAGCTCGTCGCTCCGGCGCTCGCGGACGAGCGGGTGCAGAAGCCGGCGGGGGTTGTCGAAGATCTCGCGCGACGCCTGGCCGCGGATGCAAAGAAAGCCGCGGCTGTCGGGGTTGTCGGGATCACCGGCGACCGAGACGACGTGCCCGTCGTCCACCGCGACCCGCATGCCGCACAGGGTCGGGTGGCAGCTCATCGGGCACATCGTCCGGACGACGCGCGGCGGCACGGCCGCGCCGTTCACGTCAGGGGCGGATAGAAGGCGTCGCGCCCCCACCTGAACTTGGGTTGCGTCTGCTCCGGGTTCCGGTTGATGAGCGGCCGCATGAACATCGGATGCGTGTAGGACCGCACCTCGTGCTCGAGCCGCGCGAGCAGCGTACCGCTGTCCGGGTCGGCGATCTTGTCGAAGCGATACTGGTACTCGTCCGACTCCTCGGAGATGAGACCGCGCTCGGCGAGCCGCTTGTGCGGGCCGGAGAAGTCGCGGATGTAGACCGCGATGTGATTGCCGTCCCACGGGCGGATCGCCTCGCTCGTCTCGCGGAACACGAGCCACTGGCGCTGGCCGATCTTGACGCGCGTGACGGCGTCGCCCCGCTCCTCGGCGGTCGTCGCGGGCGCCTCCATGATCTCGCGGTAGAAGCGCGCGATGCCGGCGGCGTGGCCGCGCTCGATCGGGACCTCGAACCGCATCAGGCCGAGCGTCGCGCCGAGGAACTCGGGGGCCGGGGCGAAGCACCGGACCCGGTTGCCCCACGGACAGGTCGCGGCGACGTGCGTGCCCTCGACCGAGAAGGTGAACGCCGTGCCGGCCAGCCGCTCCTTCACGGCCTCGAGCCGGCTCGGGAGGACGTCGATATCGGGGATGACGAGATCCACGAAGCCCTGGATGACGTGCGGCCCGCCCCGCGGCATGTGGAACTGCGACTGGCCGACGTTGGCCCACATGTTGTCGGTCCCGACGCGGAGGTACGGATCCCGCGTCAGCCCGAGCCCGTCCACCCAGAAGTCCGAGGCGGTCTCCTGGTTGGGAACGCGAACGTTGACGTGCTCGAGGAACAGGATGTTGCCCACGTCCTGCCGGGTCCGGTCGAAGGTCTTGCCCGTCTGCATGGCTCTCCTCCCCGGGGCCAAGGATACTACGAGGGAGATTGCGGGCGGAGCCTGGCGTAGAGGAGCCTGTCGATCGTCCGCCCGTCCTTGGTGACGGCCTTCGGTTGCCTCGCCTCCAGCGTGTACCCCGCCTTCTCGAGGACACGGGCCGAGGCCGGGTTCCACTCGAAGACACCGGCCTCGAGCCGAGCCAGGTCCAGGCCGGCGAACGCCCAGTCGGTGACGGCGCGGAGCGCCTCGGTCGCAATGCCCCGGCCCCAGTACGCCTCGCCGAGCCAGTAGCCGAGCTCGGCGGTCCGCCGGTCAACGTCGCTCTTCAGCACGAGCCCGATGCCGCCGATCGCCTCGCCGTCCACGACGATCGCCCAGCTCACGAGGCCTTCCGCGCGGCTGCCCGTCGCGATCCACCCGCGCGCGTCGTCGAGCGTGTAGGGGTGTGGGAACAAGTCGCGCATGTTGAGCCAGACCTTGCGGTTGTTCGCGTGGCGGGCGAGCGAGGCCGCGTCACCCTCGCGCCATGATCGGAGCGTGCATCGCGCGAGCCGCATCTCGTCCATTTAGCGGGCTCGCCTCCGTTCCTCGAGATCGTCCAGCGTCCGCGGCCAGTCGCGCTTGAGCAGGCGCGAGAGCGCGCGGTCGGCGAGCAGCCGCCCGCCCGTCTGGCAGCGCGCGCAGTAGTTGGTCTCGTTGTCCGCGTAGGCGATGCGCTGCACGGGCGCGCCGCAGTCCGGGCACGGCTTGCCGTACCGCCCGTGGACGGCCATCCCTTCTCGGAACGCGGTGACGCCTTCGGGGAAGCCGCCGGCAACCTCACGGCGCAGGCGCGCGATCCAGTCGGTCAGCGTCGCGCGCACCGCCGCGTGGAGACGGGCCACTTCCGCGTCGGTGAGGGCCGACGTCTGCTTCACCGGTGACAGGCGCGCGCGGTGGAGGATCTCGTCCGAGTACGCGTTACCAATGCCCGCGAAGATGCGCGGGTCGGTGAGCGCGCGCTTGAGCGTGTGACTCTCGCGCGTGAGCGCCCCGCGGAACGCCGCGAGGTCGCAGTCCAGCACCTCGAGCCCGCCGGCGTCGAGCGTTTCGAGCGCGGCCTCGCCCTCGACCACATGGAGCGCCGCGCGGCGCTTCGTGCCGGCCTCGGTGAGCACGAGCGTGCCCGTGGAGAAATCGAACGCGGCCAGGCCGATCTTCCCCGGGGGCCTGGCGCCCGCCGGCCGCCAGTGGAGCCGCCCGGCGATCATGAGATGGATCACGACGAAGAGGCCGCCCTCGAGCGCGACGACGATCCGCTTGCCGACGCGCCGGAGCCCGACGACGCGCCGCCCGTGGACAACGCTGACGGGCGGCTCCACCGAGCGGAGGAGGAACGGCGTCGCCAGGCGCACGCGCTCGAGCACCGCGCCGAGGACGCGCGGCTCGAGCGCCTCGAGGTACGCGACGACGTCGGGCAGCTCAGGCACGGAACTCGGCCTCCCCGTGATACGGTTGGAACGACCTTAGCATGCGCTCGACCGACATCGCCGCGCCGTTCGATGTCTACCGCGACGTCGTCCGACCCGAGTGGATCGACCACAACGGCCACATGAACATGGGGTATTACGTCGTGGTCTTCGACCTGGCGACCGACGCCTTCCTGTCGTGGGTCGGTCTCGACGAGGCGCACCGCCGCGCGCGCGAGGTCACCACGTTCTGTCTCGAGGCTCACGTCACCTACCATCGCGAGGTCCGCGCCGGCGACCCACTGCGCTTCACGACGCTGCTCCTCGGCCACGACGCCAAACGCGTCCACTACTTCCACGAGATGCGCCACGCGCGCAACGGCTACCTGGCGGCGACGAACGAGCTGATGTCGCTGCACGTGAGCGAGGCGAGCCGCCGCGGCGCATCGATGCACGAGATGGTCCGCGCACGCCTGGCCGAGGTTCAGCAGGCGCACGACGCGCTCCCCCGTCCGCCGCAGATCGGGCGCGTGATGGGCCTCGCGGCCAGACCGACGACGCGCTAACCCGGTGGCCCGGCCCACCCTGTCCCCTGTCGTCCGCGGCATCCTCCTGATCGTGCTGGCCACCCTGCTCTTCGTCTGCATGAATGTGTCGGTGAAGTATCTCCGCGCGACGCTGCCGACGCTCGAGCTGATCTGGGCGCGGAGCCTCGGCCACTTCGTCTTCGTCATCGCGATCTTCGCGCCGGCGCACGGCGGCTGGCGACTGCTCAGCGCCCGGCGCGGTAATGGTCGGCGACGACGCGCGCGACGCAGGCGGTGACCTTGATCCCCGTCGGCACGTGCAGGAACTCGTTCGGGCCGTGGGCATTGGAGCCCGGGCCGAGCACGCCGGTGATCAGGAATTGCGTCTTTGGAAATCGCTCGCCCAGCATGGCCATGAACGGGATCGAGCCGCCCGTCCCCATGAACATCGCCGGCTTGCCGAAGCAGGCGTCCGACGCCTCGCGCACGGACTCCGCGAGCCACCGGCTCATGGGCGACGCGTTCCAGCCGTTCCCGGGGTGCTCGCACTCGAACGTCACGCGCGCGCCGTAGGGCGGATCCGCTTCGAGCAACGCCTTGAGGCGTGTCGCGGCCGCCTCGGCGTCGAGCGTCGGCGGCAGCCGGAGCGAGAGCTTCAGTGTCGTGAACGGACGCAGCACGTTGCCGCCGTCGCGCGGCTGCGGGAGCCCCGCGGCCCCGGTGATCCCCAGCGCCGGTCGCCAGGTGTGGCCGAGCAGCAGCTCGACGGGGTCCGCGTGCGCCGCGCGCATGCCCGGGACGAACGGAAAGCGCCCGACGACGTCACCGCCCAGGCGCGCGGCGACGGCGCGCGCCTGCTCGACGCGGTCCGGCGGGATCTCGACGTGGAGCTCGCGCGGCCGGATCGCGCCGGTCTCCTCGTCTTCCAGGCGCGAGAGCAGCCGCCGCGCGATGCGGAACGATGACGGGACGATCCCGCTGGCCATGGAGTGCACGCCCTCGGTCAGCACCTCGACCGTCAGCACGCCGTTGACGATGCCGCGCAGCGACGTCGTTCCCCAGAGCGCGTCGTAGGTGGCGCAGCCGGAGTCGAGGCAGACGATGAGCTCGGGCGTGCCGATCCGGTCCCGCAGCGCGTCCACGTAGAACGGCAGGTCGAACGAGCCGCTCTCCTCGCACGCCTCGATCAGCACCACGCAACGCGCGTGCGGCACGCCTTGCGCCTCGAGCGCCTCGATCGCGGTCAGCGCGGCGAAGGACGCGTAACCGTCGTCGGCGGCGCCGCGCCCGTAGAGCTTGTCTCCGCGGCGCACCGGCGTCCAGGGCCCGAGCCCCGCCTCCCAGCCGGTCATCTCCGGCTGCTTGTCGAGGTGCCCGTAGAGGAGCACGGTACGGTCACCGGCGCCCGGCGCCTCCATGAGGATGACCGGCGTGCGGCCGTCACGCTCGACGACCTCGACGCGGAGCCCCTCGATCGCGCGCTGCCGGCACCACTCCGTGATCAGCGCGACCGCGCGATCGATGTGGCCGTGCGCCTTCCACTCGGGGTCGAACATCGGCGACTTCGCGGGAATCGTGATGTATTCGGTGAGGCGCGGGACGATCGATTCCTCCCACGCGCGCTGGACAAACGCCAGGGCCCTTCCGGCATCGAGGCTCATGGCGGCGATCCTAGCACTCCTCAGGCGGCCAGAAACCGCTCCGGCGTGAGGGCGACGGACGGGAAGGCACGCACCACCCGGCCGTCCGAAGTCACGAGAGGAATGTCCAGATCCTCGGCGAGCGCGACGTACTCGCACTCATAGGCCGAGCAGCCGGAGTCGGCGGCCAGACGCAGCACCCGGTGCGCCACAACGATGTGCTCGTGGCCCGCCATCAGTCGCTCCGCTTCGTGCGCGACCACGACGGCGTCCTCGAGCGGGACGAGGCGTCGACGGACCAGCAGAATGAGAGCGTTCCTGAACTCCGAGCGCCACAGCATCGGCGCGACCCACTGGGCGTCACGGCCCAGCACGGCTTCCGCCACCGCGGTGTGTGTCCCGCGCACGCAATACTGGACGAGCAGGTTGGCGTCGACGACGATCACGTCCGGCCCTGTCGCTTGAATCGGTCGATCAAGCGGTTCGTGAGCTGGACACCGCCGCGAAGCGTGACCCGCACCGCCCGCACTCGCGCCAGCATCGCGTCCACGTCGACGGGCGTCGCCTGCGCGACCGACTCGAGGCAGGTGATGACTTCGAGGTTCAGGCTCCGCCGGTGCGCGACCGCCTGTTGCTTCAGTCGCCGCACCAGCGCCTCCGGCACGTTCTTGATCGTCAGCGTCGCCATGCGCTCCTCCTCGCCGCGCGGCCCCGGGAGTATCCAAAACGGTACCGATATGGAACCATTGTAGCGCCCGGTACACTAGGGGGGCATGGACCAGCCCACCCCGCCCGTCGCCCGTCGTGAGCCCAAGGTGGACGTCGTCCACGGCGAGACCCGCGTGGACGACTACGCCTGGCTCCGCCGAAAGGACGATCCCGAGGTCCTGGCTCACCTCCGGGCCGAGAACGCCTACGCCGACGACGTGCTGAAGCCGACGGAGGCATTCCAGAACACACTCTACGTGGAGATCCTGGCGCGCATCAAGGAGGACGATCAGACGCCGCCGTACCGCCGCGGGCGCTTCTTCTACTACGCGCGCACGGAAACGGGCAAGCAGTATCCGATCTACTGCCGGAGGGCCGAGCGGCTCGAGGCCCCCGAGCATGTGACGCTCGACCTCAACGTCCTGGCCGAAGGCCATCCATTTCTGTCGCTGGGCGCCTATCAGGTGAGCGACGACGGGCGCCTCCTCGCCTACACCCTCGACTACACGGGCTTCCGCGAGTACACGCTGTACCTTAAGGACCTCGAGACGGGCGCGCTGCTGCCCGACCGGATCGAAAAGGTCGCGGCGGTCGCGTGGACCGCCGATCCGGCCGTCGTCTTCTACGTCACCGAGGATCACGTGAAGCGCCCGTACCGCCTCTGGCGCCACCGGCTCGGCGAACCGGTCGAGCGCGACACGCTCGTGCTCGAGGAGCCGGATGAGCTGTTCCGGCTCGGCGTCTGGCGCTCGCGGAGCCTGGCCTTCGTCTTCGCAGCCTCGGCCTCGCACACGGCCGGCGAGATCCGCTTCCTGCCCGCGGCGACGCCCGAGGGCACGTGGCGGATCATCGCGCCGCGCGAGCGCGACCACGAGTACTACGTGGACCACCAGGGCGACCGTTTCTATATCCGCACGAACGGCGGCGGGCGACGCAACTTCCGCCTCGTCTCGGCGCCCGTGGACGATCCCGGACCTGCCGGCTGGACCGAGCTGATTCCGCACCGCGACAACGTGATGCTCGACGACCACGACGTCTTCGCCGACCACTACGTCGTCCACGAGCGCGAGGACGGCCTCCTGCACCTCGGTGTCACTGATCTTCGCACGGGCGTCTCGCACCGCGTGACGTTCCCGGAGACCGCGTATGACGTCGAAGCCGAGCACAACCCCGAGTTCGCCATGCCGACATACCGCTTCCGCTACCAGTCCATGGTCACGCCGGCATCGGTCTTCGAGTACAACATGGCGACGCGCGCCCGCAAGCTCCTGAAACAGACCGAGGTGCGCGGCGGCTTCGACCCGACGCGCTACCGCACGGAGCGCATCCACGCGACGGCCCCCGACGGCGCGCGCGTGCCAATCTCGCTCATCTGCCTGAAAGACACGCCGCGCGACGGCTCGAGCCCGATGCTGCTCGCGGGCTACGGCGCGTACGGCTATCCGTATCCGGCCGCCTTCTCGTCGAGCCGGCTGAGCCTGCTCGAGCGCGGCGTGACCGTCGCGATCGCCCACGTCCGCGGCGGCGGCGAGCTCGGCAAGCACTGGCACGACGCGGGACGCATGCTCGCCAAGCGCAACACGTTCACCGACTTCGTCGCCGCGGCCGACCATCTCACCCGGGAGCGGTATAGCGCGCACGATCGGCTCGTGATCGAGGGCGGCAGCGCGGGCGGCCTCCTCGTCGGCGCCGTCCTCAACCTCCGGCCGGACCTCTGCCGCGCGGCCGTGCTGCGCGTGCCGTTCGTGGACGTGATCAGCTCGATGCTCGACGAGTCCCTGCCGCTCACGGTCGGCGAGTTCGAGGAGTGGGGAAATCCCAAGATCCGCGAGCACTACGACTACATGAAGTCCTACTGTCCCTACACGAACCTCGCACCGCGGCGCTACCCGGCGCTCCTGATCCGCGCCTCCATCCACGACAGCCAGGTGATGTACTGGGAGCCCGCGAAGTACACGGCGAGGCTCCGCGCCGTGGCCCCCGGCGGCGAGGCGCTCCTCAAGGTGAACCTCGAAGCGGGCCACGGCGGCGCCTCGGGCCGTTACGACGCGCTCCGCGAGACGGCGCTCGACTACGCCTTCGTGCTGACGCGGCTTGGTCGCGCCGCGTAAGGACGCGCGGATGACGGCGCCGCTCCAGGCCATCGAGCTCGAGACCGGACCGCGCCCGGCCGCGAGCGTGATCTGGCTCCACGGCCTCGGCGCGGACGGCCACGACTTCGAGCCGATCGTCCCCGAGCTGGATCTGCCGCCGGCGCCCGCCGTTCGCTTCGTCTTCCCGCACGCGCCGACGATGCCCGTGACGCCCAACGGCGGCATGGTCATGCGCGCCTGGTACGACGTGTACGGGCTCGACGGCCCGCGCCGCGAGGACGAGGCGGGCATCCGCGCGTCGCAGGCGCGCGTGGAGGCGCTGCTCGCGCGCGAGAAGGCACGCGGCGTGGGCGCGGCGCGGATCGTGCTGGCGGGGTTCTCCCAGGGCGGCGCCGTCGCCCTGCAAACGGCGCTCCGTCACGGCGAGCGGCTCGCGGGCGTGCTCGCGCTCTCGACCTATCTACCGCTCGCGGCCGCGCTGCCCGTCGAAGCGAGCCCGGCCAACCGCGACGTCCCGATCTTCATGGCGCACGGCGCCCACGACCCGGTCATCCCGCTCGACCGCGCGACCCGCTCGCGCGACCGGCTGACCGGGCTCGGCTACGCGGTCGAATGGCACGAGTACCCCATGCCCCACGCGGTCTGCGGCGAGGAGATCGCGGACGTCGGGGCGTGGCTCCGGGCCCGGCTCGTGTAGCCAGTGTCGGCCCGGCCCCCTGGTCCCCGCATCTTTTCTTTTTCGAGAATCAGGCCACCCCGGCCAAACTATAATGTAGAAGGCTCAGCCCGAAAGGTGGTGAGCACCCTGTGAGGGTCGGCGAGGCGGCGAGCACGATCTTCGCGCTGACCGCCGTCCTGCCCCTGCTCCTCTTCGTCTACTTCATCTGGCGATTCGGGCTGATGGAGTCGACGGAGGCGCAGTTCGGTATCTTCCTTGCTTTGGTCGTCGCGCTCCTCGGCTTCGTCCTCTTCCGGCGACTCACCGCGCGGTTCGCGGATCTCGGCCGCGCCCTCGGTCAGGCGGTGAGCGCGCCGGCCGCCGAGCTCGGCGCGGGGCCCGCCGGTCTGGTCTCGGCGGCGGGCGCCAAGGGGCCGGCCGCGATGGTGCCGGGCCTCGGCCAGCTGAGCGAGATCGGCGAGATCGCACAGGCGTTCGGGCACATGCTCGCCGAGCTGCGGGCATCGACCGAGCGCCTCGAGGACCTGGTCTTCAAGCTCGGCACCCTCAACGACATGGTGGAGATGGCCGCGCGCATCCCGCGCATCGAAGACCTCCTCTCCCACGTCCTCGAGCGCAGCATGCGCGCGGTGAGCGCGAGCGTCGGGTCGATCATGCTCCTCGACCGGGAGAGCCAGACCCTGCGCATCGCGGTCGGACGCGGCCTGCAGGAGACCGGCCGGCTGGTGGAGGTCAAGGTGGGCGAGGGCATCGCCGGACGGGTCGCCGAGATCGGTGAGGCGGTTCTCGTCGAGGACATCGAGAAGGATCCGCGCTTCGGTCAGACGAACGACCCGCGCTACGGCAACGGCTCCTTCATCTGCCTGCCCCTCCGTGTCGCCGAGCGGATCGTCGGCGTGGTCAACCTCGCCAAGAAGGAGATCGCACCCGGCACCACCGTCGTCTTCAGCCACACCGACCTACAATTCCTCAACGCGCTCGCCACCTATACCGCGTACGCGGTCGACAACGCGCGCCTCTTCGAGGCCGCGCGGCAGGCGGCGCAGCGCCTGCAAGAGGTCGTCGAGGACCAGAAGCTCCGGCTGACGCTCGCCCAGCAACAGATGATCCAGGCCGCGAAGCTCTCCGCCCTCGGCGAGCTGGTCGCCGGCGTCGCGCACGAGCTGAACAACCCGCTGACCGTGCTCGTCGGCGTGAGTGACCTGCTCCAGGAGCTGGCCCCCACCAACCTCAGGGCACACGTCCAGATGATCCGGGAAGCGACCAGCGGGGCCCGCCATGTCGTGCGGGGCCTCCTGACTTTCGGCCGCCGGATGCCACTCGAGCGACGCCACGTGGCGCTGGACGAGCTCATCGAGGCGGCGCTGACGCTTGCCGCCGCGGACCTTCGGCTGGGGAGGGTGACGGTGGACCGTGACGTGGCGACCGACCTGCCCCGGGTGTGGGCCGACGGCCACCAGATCCAGCAAGTCCTCGTCAACCTCGTGACCAACGCCAAGCAGGCGATGGACGAGCTTCCGCAGAACGCGGAGAGGCGGCTCCGGATCACCGCCCGGGCGCTCGCGGCGGATCGGGTCAGGATCTCGGTGGAGGACACCGGCCCCGGAATTCCCGCGGACGTGCTGCCGAAGATCTTCGACCCGTTCGTGACCACCAAGGGCTCGGCCGGCACGGGCCTCGGGCTCAGCATCTCTTACGGCATCATCCGCGAGCACGGAGGCCAGACCACGGCGGAGAGCCAGCCGGGCCGCGGCGCGAGCTTCACCATCGAGCTGCCCGTGGGGGCCGCCGTCGACGGCGCGCTCACCGCGCCCGGCAGTCAGCCTCCCCGTCTCGACGGCAAGCGCATCCTCATCGTGGAGCACGATCAGGCCGTGCGGAAGGTCCTCCTCGAGCATCTCGAGCCGACGGGCTGCACGGCCCTCACCGTGTTCCGCCCGGACGAGGTCCGCGACCAGCTCCGCGAGGGTGTCGATCTCGTGGTCGCGGACTTCAACCTGGAGGGTATCGACTGGCTGGCGCTCATGCGCGAGAACGCGACCCGCGGCGCGGCTGGCGGATGCTTCATTTTCGTCGCCGCACGTCCTCTCGGCGAAGAGGCGGACGCGGCGCTCCGCGATGCCGGGACACGGCTCCTCTACAAGCCGTTCACCCGCGACCAGTTCCTGGACGCCGTGCGCTCCGTTACCGGCTGAGAGCCTCCGCGACAAGGCTCGAGAGCGTGCGGCCGACGCCGTCTCGGCCGCAGCCGCCTTGACTTGCCCGAACCGGTCGGTCACGATGGCGCGCATGACGTCACCCGTGGACCCGAACGTCGTGCTGATGACCGGCGAGAACTCCTTCGTCCGCCTGAGCCCCGACGGCGGCAAGACGCTGTCCGATCGCTTCAGCCACTGGCGCGTGCTCTGGTGCCCGGCGGGCGCGGGCCACGCGCTCTTCATGCACAGCACGCTGATCGACGGCAAGGTGCGGATCTACAGCGACAATCCCCCGGTCGCGCGCTGGCTCCAGCGCACGATCGAGACGCTGCTCTACCCGGCGTTCGCCGACGAGTCGCTTCCTGTCGTCGCAGCCGAGTTCACGCGCGGCGGGGACGCGCGGTCCACGGCCACCGAGACCGTCGTCGGAGGCGGTGACCGCGTGCGGCTCACCTGGTCCGACTGCGTCGAGCCCTTCGTGTTGACGATGCCGCCGGGCTCCATGAACCGGCCGATCGGCGTCTTCAGCACGTTCTTCCCCGCCCGCGCGGCGCAGGCCGAGCTGAACGGCAAGACCGCGGCGAACAAGGTCTGGCCCGAGATGCGCGGCGACCGGCAGTCGTCCAGCGCGTGCCTCGCCTGGTCGGAGACGTGGGTGAAGCCGCGCGCCTGAGCCGATGGCCTGGGAGGTCTGGCTCCTCTTCGCGCTGACCGAGACGGCGCTCTGCTTCACGCCGGGCCCGGCGGTGCTGCTCGTCGTCTCTCAGGGGTTGGCCCGGGGCGCGCGCGCCTCGATCTGGTCGAACCTCGGCATCCTCGGCGGCAACACGCTCTACTTCGTGCTCTCGGCAACGAGCCTCGGCGCCGTGCTGATCGCCTCCTACGAGCTGTTCGCGGTGATTCGCTGGGTGGGCGCGGCCTACCTGATCTGGCTCGGCGTCGCCGTCATCCGCGGGCGCTCGGCCGTGCTCTCGGTGGTGCCCTCGAGCACGAGGTCCGACACGACGGTCCGCGCGCGGCGGATGTTCGTCAACGGCTTCGTGCTCCAGGCGGCGAACCCCAAGGCGCTCGTTTTCTTCACCGCGCTGCTGCCACAGTTCATCGACCCGCGGGGATCAATGATCACCCAGGTCGCGATCCTGGCTGTGACGAGCGTGGTGATCGAGTTCTGCGTCCTGCTGGCCTACGGCGCGCTGGCCGGGCGGATGACGACACTCGCCGCGCGCCCGCCCTTCGCGACGCTCGCCAACCGCCTCGCCGGCTCGATGCTCGTCGCCGCCGGCGTTTCCACCGCCACGCTCCGCCGGGGATAGCGGGCGACGCGTTGACCGAAGGGTGCCACGGCTACGCCGGGGCGCCCTGAGCGCGGGGGGATTGGGGGGCCATCTCGGGGCCCCCCATATCTATAGACTCACGCGCTTGTAGGTCGGCGTGCGCCACTCTGGATGGCGCGTGTCCGCGCCGCGCACCAGGTCCATGTAGGCGGCGGAGATGCGCTTCGTCAGCGGCCCCACGTCGCCGCTGCCGAGCGGGACGCGGTCGATCGACAGGATCGGCGTGATCTCGTAACCGCTGCCGCAGAAGAACGCCTCCTCGGCGACGTAGAGCTCCGTGCGGTCGATGTCGCGCTCAACGACCTCCATGCGGAGCACCTCGGGGCACAGAAACTCGATGAGCGTCGTGCGCGTGATGGACTCCAAGATATCGCTGCTGGTCGGCGGCGTCACGATGCGGCCCTTGCGCACCATGAAGAAGGTCGCGCCGCTGCCCTCGGCGACTTTGCCATGGCGGTTCAGGAAGATCGGCTGCTCGTAGCCGTCGGCCCGGGCCTGGAGCGTCGCGAGCCGCCCGTTCTGGTAGTTGGAGCCGGACTTGAGCCGGATCGGAATGGCGTTGTCGGAGGTGCGCGTCCACGACGACACGCAGCACTTGAGCCCGTTGCCTTCCATGACGCGCGGGCGCTTCCTCGGATTGATGTAGAGCCCGGTCGGGCTGGTCGCGTCGAGGCCCGGCGCCCCGACGTAGGCCACCATGTGCATGTGGACGTCTTCCCGGAGCTCGTTCCCGGTCAGCACCGTGCGCACGGCCTCGAAGAGGTCGTCGTCGCTGTACGGCACCGTGAAACGCATCATCTTCATGGACTCGCGGAGCCGCGTGAAGTGGTCGGCGAGGCGGAAGCCGTACATCTCCCCGTCGCGCTCGTTCCAGTAGGCGCGGAGTCCCTCGAAGACGTTCGTCGCATAGAAGACTGCCGCGCTGTTGACGGGCAGCACCGCCTGCTCCTGGGGGACCAGCCGGCCGTTCATCCAGACGTTGAAGCTCGCCATGTCCGCTCCTCTGCCTCGCGCGGCTACCGGAAGGACCGGCGCCGCCTGGCGCTCACGTAGTCGACCACGACGTACTCGCCCAGCCGCTCGGGAGCCGCGAAGAAGGCGCGCCCCCGGTTGATCTTCGTCATCTGCTCGACGAACTGCATGAGCCACGGGCTCCGCTCGAGCATGAACGTGTTGATGGTGACGCCCTCGCGCGTGCAGCGCCGGACCTCCTTGAGCGTCTCCTCGATCGTGCGCCGTGACGGCGGGTACGAGAAGTCCGCCTCGGTGCCTTCCAGATGGGCCGTCGGCTCGCCGTCCGTCACCATCAGGATCTGGCGGTTGCCGCCGACGTGGCGGCCGAGGAGCCGCCGCGAGAGCGCGAAGCCCGCGTGCATGTTGGTGCCGATGTTCCACTCCGACCAGGAGAGCGTCGGCAGCTGCTGCGCCGTGAACTCGCGCGCGTAGAGCGAGAAGCCGACGATGTAGAGCGCGTCGCGCGGGAACTGGCCGCGGATCAGCGCG
>JBOHQB010000222.1:0-3282 GCA_050731995.1 Candidatus Rokuibacteriota bacterium | reverse complement strand
GCTACGACGAGACCGGCGACTCGGACGTCGTCGTGATCACGGCGGGGCTCGCGCGCAAGCCGGGCATGACGCGCGATGACCTCCTCTTCAAGAATGCGGAGATCGTCGGCGGGGTGGTGGACCAGGTCGTCGCCCGCTCGAAGAACGCGATCCTCATCCTCGTGACGAATCCGCTCGACGCGATGGTCCAGCTGGCGTGGAAGAAGTCCGGCTTCCCGACGAAGCGCGTCATCGGGATGGCGGGCGTGCTCGACTCGGCGCGCTTCCGGACGTTCATCGCGCGCGAGCTCGACGTCTCGGTCGAGAATGTCACCGCCTTCGTGCTCGGCGGCCACGGCGACACGATGGTGCCACTGCCGCGGTACTCGACCGTCGCGGGCATCCCGCTCACCGAGCTCCTGCCGAAGGAGAAGATCGCCGCGCTGGTGACCCGGACCGCGAACGGCGGCGCCGAGATCGTGAACTATCTCAAGACCGGCTCGGCCTACTATGCGCCGGCGGCCTCCGCGGTCGAGATGGTCGAGGCGATCCTCAAGGACAAGAAGAAGATCCTGCCGTGCGCCGCGTACCTGGAGGGCCAGTACGGCATCCACGGCTTCTACGTCGGCGTGCCCGTGAAGCTCGGGCGCGCGGGCGTCGAGCAGATCGTCGAGATCAAGCTCACGGCCGAGGAGCAGGCCGCGTTCGGCAAGTCGGTCGCCGCGGTCCGCGAGCTCGTCGAGAAGCTCAAGCTATAGGGCTGCCCGCGGGCCCCTCGGAGGCGGAGATGGCGAAGCGCACGCAGGCACGGAAGACGGCGAAGCCCGCGCGGCGTCGGCCGCGCGCGGCGGGTCCGCGACGCATCAAGGCGGTGCCCGACGGCTACCACACGGTGACCCCGTACCTCACGGTGGACGACGCGAGCCGCGCGCTCGAGTTCTACAAGCGCGCTTTCGGCGCCGCGGAGCTCATGCGCATGCCGGGGCCCGGCGGCAAGCTCGCGCACGCCGAGATGCGGTTCGGGAACTCCGTCGTGATGCTGAGTGACGAGATGCCCGGCACGGGGACGTGCCGGTCGCCGCGATCCCTCGGCGGCACCACCTTCCAGATGTTCCTCTACGTCCCGGACGTGGACGCCGCGTTCAAGCGGGCGACCGAGGCGGGCTGCAAGGTCACGATGCCGCTCGCCGACATGTTCTGGGGCGACCGCTACGGCAAGCTCGAAGACCCCTTCGGCAACCAGTGGGGGCTCGCCACCCACAAGGAGGACGTGAAGCCGGCGGACATGGCGCGGCGCGCCGCGGAAGCGATGAAGACGATGGGGCAGGGCGCGTGATGCGCGACATCCACGTCACCGCGATCGCCGACGCCGTCAAGAAGCTCTGCATGGAGGCGAACTGGAACCTCGAGCCCGACATGCTCCGTGCCTTCGACCGCGCGCTCCGGACGGAGCGCTCGGACGCGGGCCGCCAAGTCTTACAGATCCTCAAGGAGAACGCCCAGCTGGCGCAGACGAAACGGATCCCCTACTGCCAGGACACGGGCACGGTCGTCTGCTTCGTCGAGCTGGGCCAAGACGTCCACTTGACGGGCGGTGCCTTCGAAGACGCGATCAACGAGGGCGTGCGGCAGGGCTACAAGGAGGGCTACCTCCGCGCCTCGATCGTGCGCTCGCCGTTCGACCGCGTGAACACCGGCGACAACACGCCGGCCGTGATCCACATCGACGTCGTGCCGGGCGCGCACCTCAAGATCATGATCATGGCCAAAGGCGGCGGCTGCGAGAATCGCTCGAAGTACCGCATGCTCACGCCCGCGGAGGGCACTCAGGGCGTGAAGGACTGGATCCTCGAGTGCGTGAAGACGGCGGGGCCCGACGCCTGCCCGCCCCTGATCGTGGGAGTCGGCATCGGCGGGACGTTTGAAAAAGCGGCGATCCTCTCCAAGAAGGCGCTCTTCCGGGAGCTGGGCTCGCCCAACCCGGATCCGGCGATCGACGCGATCGAGAAGGAGTTGCTCGAGCGGGCCAACCGGCTCGGCATCGGCCCCCAGGGCTACGGCGGCGACACGACTGCGTTCGGCATCCACATCCTGACGTTCCCGTGCCACATCACCTCGCTGCCCGTCGCCGTGACGATCGAGTGCCACGCGCATCGCCACAAAGAGGCGACGCTGTGACCGGTGGCGCTCGCGGCCAGGCCAGCGGGGTCCCCGCGACGATCCGCGAGTCGCATAGCGTGCGCCTAAACCGAGCTGCAAGTGCCTTCGCCAGCGCTCAACTGAGACGGATCGCTACGGGGACCCCGCTGGCCCGGCCGTGAGCGCCCCGGGCCGCCGCGAGACGCTCTGATGATCAAGGTCGCGGCGGACGGGATCAAGGAGGTCACGCCGCCGCTGAGCGACGCGGACGTGGCGTCGCTGAGGGCCGGCGATCGCGTGCGGATCAGCGGCGTGCTCTACACCGCGCGTGACGCGGCTCACGGCCGTCTCCTGCCGCTGATCGACGCCGGCCAGCCGCTGCCCATCGACGTGCGCGGGCAGATCATCTACTACACCGGGCCGTCGCCCGCCCGCCCCGGCGAAGTCGTCGGCTCGATCGGACCGACCACTGGCGGTCGGATGGACAAGTTCACGCCGAAGCTGCTCGCGCTCGGCCTGAAGGGCACGATGGGCAAGGGCGCGCGCTCGGACACGGTGAAGGAGGCGTTCAAGCAGTACAAGGGCGTGTACTTCGGCGCGATCGGCGGCGCGGGCGCGGTTCTCTCGCGCTTCGTGAAAAAGGTCGAGATCGTCGCGTACGAGGATCTCGGAACGGAAGCGATCCGCCGGATCGAGGTGGAGAACTTTCCGGCGATCGTCGTCAACGACTGCCACGGCGGCGACCTCTACCTGGAGGGGATGGCCCAGTATGCCCGGTGACGACGGATACCAACACGACCTGCTGGTGATCGGGGGTGGCGGCGCCGGGCTGCGGGCGGCCATCGCCGCGGCGACCGAGTCGGACCGCCTCTCGATCGCAGTCCTGTCGAAGGTCTACCCCATGCGCAGCCACACGGTGTCGGCGGAGGGCGGGACCGCGGCGGTCATGCGCGATAACGACAGCCTCGACACGCACGCCAAGGACACCATCTTCGGGAGCGACTTCCTGGCCGACCAGGACGTCGTGGAGGCGTTCGTGAAGGAGGCGCCGGGCGAGGTGATCCAGCTCGAGCACTGGGGCTGTCCGTGGAGCCGGGATCCCGACGGCCGGGTCAGCGTCCGCGCCTTCGGCGGGATGACCGTGAACCGGACGCTCTACGCCGC
>JBOHQB010000221.1:0-2752 GCA_050731995.1 Candidatus Rokuibacteriota bacterium | reverse complement strand
TACTACTGTGTCACAAGACATCAGCCCGTTCCCGGCGCACGGCCACACGAGCGACAGGGCAGACGTTGCAGCAGCGCGCGGGCCAGGAGCTCGTACGCCGTGGCGATCGAGGTGGGGACATGGCGTTCAGGCCGCACCGGGAGCGCCCCGCGGCGTGAAACCTCGGGGAAGGCGAGCGGGGCGGAGGAAGGCCAGAGGCGCCGGGGGGGAAACCCTCGCGCGCTCGGCGGCGAGGTAGGCATACGCCGCGATACATAACGCGCCATGATGATGAAACCCGCGCCAGCCGCGGCCCTCGAAATGGTCGAGCCCAAGCTCATCCTTGAGCTCCTGATAGTCGCGCTCGATGCGCCAGCGCAGCTTGGCGAGGCGGACGAGGTTGGCGACGGGCGTCGTCTCTGGCAGGGTCGAGAGCCAATACTTCGTGGGCTCGGCTGCGCCGCGCGGCCACTCGATCAGCAACCATTCCTCCGGCCAGGGCGCCGCACGTTGCTCATCGCGATGGGCGGGCCGCACGCGCAGCCGCGCGAAGCGGGAGCGCATCGCGCCGCGTGTCCCTTCGCGCCACGTCACCGTCCGCCACGCCGTCGTCGGCAGCGCCACAGCCAGTTGCTTGAGGCTCTTGGGGGTGTGGGTCGCGGTGCGGCGCACGCACGTGGGCGGTCGGCCGCGTCCCTTCCATCGCTTCGGAGGCCGCGGCGCCTTGCCCGGCGGCCACGCCGTCGTCTCCTTCTTCACGCCGACGGCGTAGGCCAGCCCCATCGTCGTGAGCGCCTCGCGAAATGCGGTCGTGTCGCCGTAGCCGGCATCCGCCACCACCGGGGCGGGCGGCACGCCCTCGGCCTGCACCGTCTGGATCTGCCCGAGCGCGATCTGCCACTTCGGCTGGAACGTGATGTCGTCGGGCACGCCGGCCGCTCGCCGGCGGCGGCGGTCGCCCGCCCAACTCTCCGGCAGGTAGAGCTGATAGGCGACGGGCAGGCTCACCGCCTCGTTCGCCACCGACACACTCACCGCCACCTGGCAGTTGTCCTGTTTGCCCAGGACGCCACAGTACTGCCGGGCCACACCCACCGAGTGCTGGCCTTTCTTGGGGAACCCGGTGTCGTCCACGATCCACGCGGCCGCGCGGCCATGCCGGGCCATCGGCCCCAGCACCCAGTCGCGCGCGACGCGCAGCACCGCGGCGGCGTCCCAGGGGGCATCGGCGACGAAGTGGTGCATCGATTGGTGGCGGGCGCGGACATGCCGCGGATCGACGCGCGCCGCCATCGGCTCGATGCTCTTGCGCTCCCCGGGCAGGCACAGGCCCGTGACGTAGGCGCGCAGCGGCTCATGGCGATCCCGGTGGCCGAGCGCCGTGGCCAGGTGGTCCACATAGGCGGCGAAGCGTTGGGCACGGGCCGTCTCGGAGGTAGGCATACGTCCAGACTGGCAGCGTACCCCATGATTTCCCTAACTTTTTTAACACAGTAGTATTAGGCGGATCCCCAGACAGCGATGATGGTTGCCAAGGAACCGAAGAACGAGCAGCGCATCTGCAAGGCCGTGATGAGTCTGCTTGCTCACCGGCGCGGCGAGCGCATCATCAGTGCGCAGCCGGTTGATGCCGTCGTTCGCGATAGGGCCGCGGTGGAGTGGGTATTCGATACACCTACTGCCAAGTTCGCAGTGGAGCACACGCGCATTGAGATCTTTTCGAATCAGATCGGCGAAGGAAAGCTCTTCGCCCAGCTGCTCGCGCCCCTTGAGAGTGAGCTTGCCGGCAAGTTACCCGGAGCGTTCTTTCTCATCGTCGACGTGGGCGCCGCGAAGGCTCCCAGCACGGAGCATGCTGAAATCCGGAGAATCCTGGCCGAGTGGATTCTCGCAAAGGGCACCGAGCTGGAGCCTGAGGAGCAGAGTGGCCCAGACGGGAAGTGTGACATTACCGAGAGACCAACGGGTGTGCCGTTTGAAGTCACCCTGCATCGCGACGCAGACTACGACAGCCGGTTGTTCATCATTCAGAACCTGGTCGAAGACTTACAAAGCCTTCAACGTGACCGAATCCGCACGGCGCTGGCTCGGAAGTGTCCCAAGCTCGGCAGGCGAGCAAAGACGGTCGTGTCTCCATACTCGTCCTCGAATCTGATGATGTTGCGCTCGCCAACCGACGCGCTATCGCCAACGCCACAGTGGCGGAGCTTTCGGCGCGCGATGACGCACCCGACATCGTGATCTGGGCCCGTACGAGCACCAATCCCTGGAAGGCGTGGGTTCTCAAAGACGGCGCCAAGACACACCCGAACGTCTCCGCGGCAGGCCCGTATGTGCTCGGTCCCGACGCGTAACCGCCTAACGAACCGCTTCAACGGACCGCGGCTCGCGTTGCTCGCCCCGGCCGCTGAGCGCTGGTGTTATGCAGGAGAGAAAACTGTGAGCGACGGCGAGTTTGAAGAGGCCAGAGATTTTTGGAACCGCGTTGCTGACGACTGGAAGATTCAGGTTGGTGATGATGGAGACAGCAATCGTCGGCTGACTTCCGACCCCGTGCTGTGGACATTCGCAGGCGACGTGCGCGGGCTCACGGTGCTCGATGCAGGTTGCGGCACAGGGTATTTGTCAAGAAAGCTCCGCGACCAAGGCGCTCGTGTGACTGGTATCGACTTCTCCGAGAGAATGATCATGATCGCCCGAGCCCAGCATCCCGACGTCGACTTCCGCGTGGATTCCTGCGCTGAACTCGCCAGCATCGATGACGAGTCTTTCG
>JBOHQB010000220.1:0-7907 GCA_050731995.1 Candidatus Rokuibacteriota bacterium | reverse complement strand
CGGGCGGCATGGCCGCGGCGTTCGTCGTGATGAACGAGGTCTACGGGACGCTCTACGACGCGAGCCGGGCGGAGGCCCAGACGCCCGAGATGGCGAAGGAGCGGGCGGCGGCGCTCTCCAAGCAGTTCATCATGGACATGCACACTCACTTCCTGCGCGACGACACCCGGATCATGACCTTCGTGCGCCAGCGCGAAGCCGTCGGCAAGCTGGGCTGGAACCCCGCCCTCGCCGGGAGACCACAGACGATCGAGGACCTCAAGTTCGCGAACTACTTCAAAGAGGTCTTCCTCGACAGCGACACGAAGGTCGCCATGATCTCGGGCGCCCCCTCGGACATTCCTCAAGACTGGTTCCTGACGAACGAGATGAAGGTCGAGGCGCGGGCCCGGGTGAACAAGGAAGCCGGCTCGCGTCGGATGATGGCCCACGCCATCTTCACGCCCGGGCAGCCCGGATGGCTCGAGGCGATCGACCGCGCGATCGCCGAGCTCAAGCCCGACTCGTTCAAGGGCTACACGATCGGCGATAACACGAACAAGCAGATCAGCAAGTACCCGTGGCGCATGGACGACGAGAAGGTCGCCTACAAGGCGTACGAGAAGTTCCTCAAGGCCGGCCTCGTCAACGTCTGCGTCCACAAGGGGCTCTTCCCGCCGTCGGTCGAGCGACAGTTCCCGCATCTGCTCGCCCACTCGGACGTGCGGGACGTCGGCCAGGCCGCGAAGGACTGGCCGCAGCTGAACTTCGTCATCTACCACTCGGCCTATCGCTTCCCCGGCGGCGGCCGCGTGCAGGACGCCTTGGCGCAGCTCGAGCAGACCGGGCGCATCGAGTGGGTGACCGACCTCGCGGAGATCCCGGCGAGGTACGGCGTCACCAACGTCTACGGCGACCTCGGCCAGATCTTCGCGCAGTCCACGGTCGCCGACCCGCGCGTCTGCGCGGTGATGCTGGGCCAGCTGGTCCGGGGGCTCGGCGCCGACCACGTGGTGTGGGGCACGGACGCGATCTGGACGGGCTCGCCCCAGTGGCAGATCGAGGCGCTCCGCCGGCTCGAGATCCCCGAAGATCTACAGAGGAAGCACGGGCTCAAGCCGTTGGGGCCTGGCGACGGCCTGGTGAAGACGGCGATCCTCGGCGAGAACAACGCACGCCTGTACAAGTACGACCGCCGCGCCGCGCTGGCCACCGACCGCGTCGCCGTGGCCAAGGCGGCCTACGAAGCGGCGGGGGCCGATCGCAGCAACCTGCGATACGGCTACGTCGTGTAGGGCGCGCGGATGCGACGGAGCGACGCGCGAATCCTGACCACCCACGTCGGCAGCCTGCCGCGCAATCCGGCGCTGCGGGATCTCTTGATCCGGCAGGACCGCGGCGAGGCGATCGACGCGGCCGCGCTCGAGCGTGAGATCGAGGCCGCCGTCGCGACGGCGGTCGCCAAGCAGCTCGAGGCGGGCATCGACGTCGGCAATGACGGCGAGCAGTCGCGGCCGGGCTTCGTCACGTACGTGAACCAGCGGATGCGCGGCTTCGGTGGCGAGAGCCGCCGGCCGATCTCGCGCGACGTCGCCGAGTTTCCCGACTACGGCGAGATGCTGGCCGCACGGCGGCGATCGGCGGCGCGGATCAACAACGCGCCCCAGGCGGTGGCCGAGGTCGCGTACGCCGACCTGGCAGAGTCCGCTCGCGAGTGCGATCGCTTCGTGCGTCACGCTGACGCGCAGCCAAAGAAGTTCGCCGAGCGTTTCGTGACCGCCGCGTCGCCCGGCATCATCGCGACCGTCCACCTCAACGCCTTCTACGACTCCCACGAGCGGTACGTGCAGGCGCTCGCGCGCGAGATGCAGAAGGAGTACGAGCTGGTCCACGCGCGGGGCCTCCTGCTCCAGCTCGACTGCCCGGACCTCGCGATGGAGCGGGCGCGGCTCTTCAAAGACGAGCCGCTCGACCGGTTCGTCGCCATCGTCGAGACGCACATCGAGGCGATCAACCGCGCGACGGCGGGGATCCCCCCGGAGCGGATCCGGCTCCACGTCTGCTGGGGGAACTACGACGGGCCGCACACGCACGACGTGCCGCTCGAGACGATCCTGCCGGCGCTCTACCGCGCCCGCGTCGGTGCGCTCTCGCTCGAGCTGGCGAACCCCCGCCACGCGCACGAGTACAAGGTGCTCAAGCGTCATCCGCTGCCCGACGGCATGCTGCTCCTGCCCGGCGTGATCGACTCGACGACGAACTTCGTCGAGCACCCGGAGGTCGTGGCCGACCGCATCTGCCAGGCGGTGGACGCGGTCGGGGACCGGAGCCGCGTCATCGCCTCGGTGGACTGCGGCTTCGGGACTTTCGCGGGCTCCGAGATGGTCGCCGAGAGCGTCGTGTGGGCCAAGCTCCGCGCGCTCGCGGAGGGAGCCGCGCTTGCGACTCGGAGGCTCTTCTAAGTCACGCGCTACTTGATCTCGACCTTGCCGATCTTCTTGATCACCTCGGCGAGCCGCGCGGCGTCGGTGTCCCCGAACGCGCGGAACTCGTCGCCGTCCTTGTAGGCGATCGGCACCTGGATCTTCTCCATCGCGCTCTTGAAGGCCGGGTCGTCCACCGCCTGGCGGATCGCCTCCCGGAGGGTCTTCAGCACCGCGGCCGGCGTGGCCTTCGGCGCGAAGAGCCCGATCCAGAGGTAGTAGTCGACGTCATAGCCCAGCTCCTTGAGCGTGGGGACGTCGGGGAAGTACGCGTGGCGCGTGGCGCTCGTCACGGCCAGCGGGCGCACCTTGCCGGACTTGATGTGGGGGGACGCGACGCCCGGCGGCGAGCACCAGAGCTGGGCGTGATTGCCGAGGACGGCCGTCATCGCAGGTCCGCCGCCCGCCGTCGGCAGGTGGCGCATCTTCAGGCCGCCCGCCGTCTGCAGCAGCCACTCCATCGGCACGTGCGAGGCGCCGTAGATGCCCGACGACGAGAAGACGATCTCGCCGGGCCGCCGCTTGACGTCCTCGATCAGGTCCTTCACGCTCTTCCAGGGCTGCTCGGCGTTCACGACGATGATCGTCGGGTCGGCGTTGATGAGTGCGACCGGGACGAACTGATCCCGGGTGAAGGTCGGCGTACGGCCGAACAGCTTGTCCACCTCGGGGAGCATCGAGATCGCGGGCACCGTGATGAGGATCGTGTAACCGTCCGGCTTCGCGACGGCAACCGACTGCATCCCGACGGCCCCCGCCGCGCCTGCCTTGTTGTTGACGACGACGGGCTGTCTCAGGATCTTCTCCAGCGCGGCGGCGAGGGGGCGGCCCGTGAGATCGGCCAGGCCACCGGGCGGGAACGGGTTGACGATCGTGATCGGCCGGCTCGGGAACGGCTCGTCTGCCCGGGCAACGGGAACGGCCGAGACGAGCGCGGCGACGGCGAGGACTGCGGTAAGCGATCGTACCATGTCTCCCTCCAGGGATCGGAAACTGACTACGCGAACGCGGGCATCACTTCGTCGGCCAGGATGCGCAGACTGCGCGCCTCGAGCTCGGCCGGGATGAGGCCGCCGGGATTCATCTCGAGCACGATCCCGTCCAGCCCCATCTCGTCGCGGAGCCGCTTCAGGCGCTCCACGAGTCCGGCACCGCTGCCGAAGGCCACGCGATGCTCGAGGATGTGCTCGTACGTCATGGCGCGCAGCTCCGCGGCCTTGGCCTGCTTCCGCTCGATCGGGCCGGTGCCGGCCTGGCCGGCGCCGGCCATCGCGAACTCGGCCTGACGCTTGAAATAGTAGGTGATGCTGTCGCGTGCTTCTTCGCGCGCGGCCCGTTCGGTGGGCGCGGCGTAGAGCGGGATGCGCAGATACACGCTGCCCTCGCCGGGATGGCCCGCCGCCTTCCACGCGCTCCGATACGTGCGCAGCTGGATCGCGAGCTCACCGATGTCGGACTGCCGCAGGCCGACGAAGAGCTGGAGTCCGAGCCGCGCGACGAGCGCGAAGGTCTCCTCGCTGAGCGCCGCCATCCTCATCGGCGGGTGCGGCTGCTGGTACGGGCGCGGCGCGACCGTCGTGTTCGCGACGCTGTGGAACGTGCCGTCGTAGCTGAATGGCTCGCCCTTCCACGCGGCACGGATGATGTCGAGCGCCTCGAAGAAGCGCGCCTGGCTCTCTTCGTAGGGGACGCCGTACGCGTTGTAGGCGCGGGGCGAGCCACTCCGGCCGATACCGAACTCGAAGCGGCCCTCGCTGATCTGGTCCAGCGTCGCGACCTCCTCGGCGATGCGCAACGGGTTGTTCAGCGGGAGCAGATGCACCGCCGTGCCCACGTGCAGGCGCCGCGTCCGCGACGCGATCGCGGTCGCCACGAGGAGCGGCGCCGACAGCACCGACCGGTCGGGCGTGCAGTGCATCTCGCCGAGCCAGATGCCGTCGAGGCCCGAGGCCTCTGCCGCGTCCGCCGTCTGGAGCGCGTCGTGGAACGCCTCGCGCTGCGTCAGGCCCTGGCGCATCTCCTCGAGGAAGATTCCGATCTTCATCGGGGTGTCAGACGCCGGCGCGCTGGAGCACGTGGGCGATGTTCTCGGGCGCGGGCTTGCGCACGCGACGCTCGACCTCGTGCATGACGTCGACCACGGCGGCGGAGACCGGTGTCGGGATGGACCGCTCACGACCCTGCGCCACGACGAAGCCGTTCATGTGATCGATCTCGGTCGGTCGGCCCTTGGCGACGTCCTGCGCCATCGACGCGCGCCAGTTGCGCCCGGTCGCGGAGGTCGGCGTGAGCACGCGGTCGAGCCCCTCCCAGGTCTCGCGCCGGCCGGCGTCCGCCCACTGCTCGGCGGGTGCGCCGTTGAACTTCGGGATCCGGTGCCCGAGCGCCAGTCCGACGCGCGCGGATTCGGACGCCAGATGGATCGTGATGGCGCGGCCGACCTCGCTCGAGGCGATCTCGAACGAGCCGAGGGCCGACATCGCCTGGACGGGATTCCCCATGCAGTTCGCGCAGAGCTTGCACCAGCGCTCGCCCCAGAGGTTGTCCGTCGCCAGCGAGCCGTCGATCACCGAAAGCATCTCGGCCAGCTCCTCGACGCGCGGGGTGATTCGCCCGTCGTGCTCGCCGGCCCGGAAGACGTCGTGGCCCTTGCCCGCGCCGCGCTCGATGCCGCGCTCCACCTGGCCGGCCTTCCAGAGGGCGACGCCGATCTTTGACATGACGAGCCCGACGCTGCGACCGACGCCCGCGACCGAGGCCACGATCGGGTCGGGCCAGCAGTTCTCGGACGCGACGACGTAGCCCGTCGGCGCGAGATGGCGGAGCGCGAGCTGGGTCGCCCACGCCGTGTCGTAGACCTTCATCGCCACGAATGCGATCTCGAAGTCGCGCGGCAGGCGCTGCGCCTCGTGCAGGTGCACGATCGCGGGCCGGGCCTCGAACGGGTCGTGCGGCCCCGTGACCGAGATGCCCTTTTGTCTGACGGTCTCGACCTGCTCGGCCCACGGATCGATGAGCGTGACGTCGTGGCCGGCGCGCGTGAGGAACGCGCCGAGGTAGCTGCCGATCGCGCCCGCGCCGACGAAGAGGATCTTCTTCTTGGCCATAACGCCGCGCATTATCGCTCATGAGCGCGCCCGAGGCGAGGAGAACCTCGCCCCCGGAGCCCGCCTGTGCCATACTGAAGGGCGTATTCGGCGTCTTCCTCATCACTCACCTCTGGTGCCTTCTCCCGCGTTCCAGAGCAGTGTCACCGACGACGGGAGAACACACTGGAGGCTGCGGTGCAGGTGGCGGCGTTCAGCACCCCGACGAATCCTGCCTGGCGCTGGCGTATCGTGAACTACGCGGGCGAGACGATGGCGGAGTCGCACGAGCAGTATCCGACGATCGCCGCGGCCCTGACCCAGGGCGCGAAGCGCCTCGTCCAGATGAATGTTGTCGATCGCTCGGAGCCAGTCCAGTGGCATCGTTCGACATCGCACCTCAGGGGTCGCTGACTACCGCCCCGTTCGTGCTATAGTCGTGGCCGTCAGCCCCGACCCCCCCCAGGGTAGACGCAACCGGCGTCGGGACTCGGACCTGCTGGCGTGTCTCGCGGACGAATCCCTCTCTCACGATCCGGGAGGACCTCTCTCATGGGTCTGCAAGTACCGTGGCTCAAGCCAGCTGCCTGGGGCGTCGTCATCGGCGCCGTCGGGACCATGATCATCGGCTTCTCGTGGCTGGGATGGACCCTCGGCAGCACCGCCGAGCGGATGGCCGCGGAACGAACCAGCTCGGCCGTGGTCGTCGCTCTCACACCGTCCTGCGTCGCGAAGTTCATGCAACAGCCCGGCGCGGCCACGAAGCTCGCAGAGTTCCAGAAGATCGACTCGTGGAAGCAGCGAGAGTTCATCGAAGCGGGTGGCTGGGCCACTTCGCGAGGGGAAAAGACGCCCAACTCCGGGGTTGCGAACGCGTGCGCTGAGGAGCTCGCGAAGACCAAAGCGTAGGCGCAGCCGCCGCTGGCCGGCCTTCCAGGAGTTGCGGAGGGTCGACCCCTGACAGACAATTCCCGCGGGTGATCGATTGAATCGGCGCACGTTCGTTTGTGGGGTCACTCTCGGGTCGCTGTCCGCGCCGCGCGCCGCGCGGGCGCAGCCGACCGGCAAGGTGCATCAGATCGGTCTGCTCGCCACCCGGGAGGGTCCCAACACCCCCTTCCTCCGGCAGGGCTTTCGCGAGCTGGGCTACGTCGACGGCCGCAACATCGTGATCTCGTACAAGTGGTCCGAGGGAAACGCCGAGCGTTTCCCCGCGCTCGTCGCCGAGCTGGTGAGCCTCAAGGTGGACGTGATCGTGGCGTCGAGCCCGCAAGCGGCGTTGGCAGCCAAAGCGGCGACCACGACCATCCCGATCGTCTTCACCCTCGTCGGCGATCCGGTCGGAATCGGCCTCGTCTCGAGCCTCGCTCGCCCCGGTGGCAACATCACCGGGTTCTCTTCGCTCGTCCCGGAGGGCTTCACGCAGAAACAGCTGGAGCTCCTCAAGGAGATGGTCCCCAGAGCGACCCGCGTGGCGGTCCTGAGGAACCCGGGCAGCCCAATGGCCTCTCGTGGTCTTTCGCAGACCATGGAAGCAGCCGAGAAGCTGGGCATAAAGATCCAGGTTCTCGACGCAAGGACGCCCGAGGAGATCGACCGTGCGTTTGAGATGGCTGCTCGAGGCCGCGCCGAGGCCATCCATGTGTATGGGGACCCCTTGTTATTTCATCAACCGCGCCCGAATCGTGGGGCTCGCGGCGACCAACCGGCTCCCCGTGATGTACTTCTCGACGGAGGTCGTGCGCGGGGGCGGACTGATGTCGTACGGGCCGGACTCCAACGATCTGCTCCGGCGCACGGCCGGTCACGTGGACAAGATCCTGAAGGGTACAAAACCCGCCGATCTCCCGGTCGAGCAGCCGACGAAGTACGACCTCGCCATCAACATGAAGACCGCCAAGACCCTCGGCCTCACGATTCCCCAGTCGCTGCTGCTGCGAGCGGATCACATACTTGAGTAGTGGATGACACCATTGTTGGAAATGAGGGGCGGCGCCCGATGAAGATCACGCGCGTTCGATCGCAGATCGTGTCCCTGCCAGCCGAAGAATCGCTCGCCAACGGCCCCACAGTGCCCGGCGCCACGCGGGAGATCGTGGTGGCGACCGTGGAGACCGACGGCGGCCTCGAGGGCGTCGGCCTCACCTTCTTCGGCGGCGCGCTCACCGGCGCGCTCAAGGCGTCGGTGGACGCGCTCGGCGCGCTGGCGGTCGGGGAGGACCCGCTGCGGATCGAGGCGATCGTCGCCAAGCTGCGCGGGGCGGGTGGCATGGCGGGTCCCGGCGGCATCTTCTCGCTGGCGCTCGCCCCGATCGACATCGCGCTCTGGGACATCAAGGGCAAGGCCGCGGGGGTACCG
>JBOHQB010000219.1:0-14457 GCA_050731995.1 Candidatus Rokuibacteriota bacterium | reverse complement strand
GGGTATGGGGGCCATCTCGGGGCCCCCATCTTCAACTGGGCTGACGCGCGACGCGCTTACCCGTGAGCCGGGCCGCGAGGCCCCGCGCGTTCCGTCCCAGCGCGTCGAGGCCGAGGTAGACCGCCGGGGTGATGTAGAGCGTCAGGAGCTGTGAGAGCAGCAGGCCGCCGACGACGGCGAGCCCGAGCGAGCGGCGCGCGTCGGCGCCCGCGCCGATGCCGAGCGCGATGGGCAGCGTGCCCATCAGCGCGGCCATCGTCGTCATCATGATGGGCCGGAATCGGAGAACACAGCCCTCGTAGATCGCCTCGCGCGGCGGCTTGCCCGAGCGCTGCGCGTCGAGCGCGAAATCGATCTGCATGATGGCGTTTTTCTTGACGATCCCGATCAGCATGATGATCCCGACGAAGCCGTAGAGGTTCAGCTCCATCCGGAACAGCAGCAGCGTGAGCAGCGCGCCGACACCGGCCGAGGGCAGCCCCGACAGGATCGTGATCGGGTGGATGAAGCTCTCGTAGAGGATGCCGAGCACCAGGTAGATCACGACGACCGCGACGATCAGCAGTACGCCGAGCCCGGTGAGCGACGTCTGGAACGCCTGCGCCGTCCCCTGGAACGACGTCGCCAGCGTCGCCGGCATCCGCAGCTCCCGCTCGAGGCCCTTCACGGCCGTGACGGCGTCGCCGAGGGCCTTGCCCGGGGCGAGGTTGAACGAGATCGTGACCGCGGGGAGCTGGCCCAGGTGGTTCACGGTCAGGGGTCCCACCGCGCGACGGATCGACGCGACCGAGTTGAGCGGCACGAGCCTGCCGCTCGACGCGCGGACGTAGAGCAGCGCCAGGGCTGCCGGGTCGCGCTGGTAGCGCGGCTCGAGCTCCAGGATGACCCAGTACTGGTTCGCGGGCGTGTAGATCGTCGAGATCTGCTTCGAGCCGTACGCCGCGCCGAGCGCCGTCTCGATCTGCTGGGCGGTCACGCCGAGGGTCGACGCCTTGTCTCGGTCGATGTCCACGATCACCTGCGGGCTCGTGATCAGGAGATCCGAGTTGACGTCGAGGAAGCCCGGCAGGCTTCGGACCTTCTCGTACAGGATCGGCGCCCAGTGGTAGAGCTCCTCGAGGTCGCCGTCCTGGAGCGTGTACTGGAAGATGCCCTTCGTCAGGCTGCCGCCGATGCGGATCGTCGGCAACACCTGAGGATAGACGTTGATCCCGGGAATGCCGGACAGGTCGCGGCGGAGCTGGGCGACGATCTCCTCCGCGGGCGGCCGCTCCGCGCGCGGCTTGAGCCGCATGAAGATCCGCCCGGTGTTGGGCACGACGTTCGGTCCGCCGGCGCCGATCGCCGAGAAGAACTGCTCCACGTGCGGATTTTTTCCGACGCGCGCCGCGACCTCGAGCTGGTGGCGCGCCATCCCCTCGAACGAGATGTCCTGCGACGCCTCCGTGAAGGCGAAGATCTGGCCGGTGTCCTCGTTCGGAATGAAGCCCTTGGGGATCGCCCAGAACAGATAGCCCGTGGCCACGAGCGTCGCGAACAGGATCGCGAGCACGGCGCCGGAGTGGGCCAGTGCCACGCGTAGCGTCCGCTCGTAGAGGTGCAGCATGCCGTCGAAGACGCGCTCGGAGAGCACGTAGAGGCGGCTCCGCGAGTGCCCGGGCTGGGTCAGGAACCGGCTGCAGAGCATCGGGGTCAGCGTGAGCGAGACGAAGCCCGAGACGAGCACGGCGGCGCCGATCACAACCGAGAACTCGTGCAGGAGCCGGCCGACGACGCCGCCCATGAACAGCACGGGGATGAACACCGCGGCCAGCGACAGCGTCATCGAGACGATCGTGAAGCCGATCTCCCGCGCGCCGTCGAGCGCGGCCTGCATGCGGGGCTTGCCCATCTCCATGTGCCGCACGATGTTCTCGAGCACGACGATCGCGTCGTCCACGACGAAGCCGACCGAGAGCGTCAGCGCCATGAGCGAGAGGTTGTCGACCGAGTAGCCGAGGGCGTACATCACGGTAAAGGTACCGACGATCGACATCGGCAGCGCGAGGCTCGGGATGACCGTCGCCGACACATTGCGCAGGAACAGGAAGATGACGAGGACGACGAGCGCGACAGCGACCCCGAGCGTGAACTGGACGTCGTGCACGGAAGCTCGGATCGAGGCGGAGCGGTCGTAGAGCGGCGCCAGGGTCACCGAGGGCGGCAGCTGGGCCCGGAAGGTCGGCAGGAGCTTGCGGATGGCGTCCACGACCTCGATGGTGTTCGTCCCCGGCTGCCGCTGGATGGCGAGGACGATCGCCCGGTCGTTGTTGTACCAGCTCGCGATCTTGTCCGTCTGGACGCTGTCGATGACCCGTCCCAGTTCCTCGAGCCGCACCGGCAGCCCGTTGCGGTAGGCAACGATGAGGGGGCGGTAGGCGGCGGCGCTCGTCAGCTGGCCGGTCGCGAGCACGCTGTGCGCCTGGTGCTCGCCGTAGAGCGTGCCCGTGGGGAGATTGACGTTGGCCTGGCCCACCGCCGCCGCAATCTCGTCGATGCCGATCCCCCGCGAGGCCAGCGCGCTCGGATCCACCTGGATGCGCACCGCGTACTTCTGAGTGCCGAACACCACAACCTGCGCGACGCCGCTGATCGTCGAGATGCGCTGGGCCATCATCGTCTGCGCGTACTCGTCCACGACGTAGAGCGGAAGCGTCGCCGACGCGAGCGCCAGGTAGAGGACGGGCTGGTCGGCCGGGTTCACCTTCTGAAACGTGGGCGGCGTCGGCATGCCGGGCGGCAGCAGCGGCGCCGCCTTGGTGATCGCGGACTGCACGTCCTGCGCCGCCGCGTCGATGCTGCGGTCGAGCACGAACTGGATCGTGATCGCGGTCTGGCCCTGGGCGCTCGTCGAGGTCATCGAGTCGATGCCCGCGATCGTCGAGAACTGCTTTTCGAGGGGCGTCGCGACCGCGGAGGCCATCGTGTCGGGGGTGGCGCCGGGGAGCTGGGCCGTGACCTGGATCGTCGGGAAGTCCACGTTCGGTAGGTCGCTCACCGGCAGCCGCTGGTAGGCCATGACGCCGAAAAAGAGGAGGCCCAGCATGACCAGCGTCGTCATGACCGGCCGCCGAATGAAGAGATCGGTGCTCACCGCGCCGACCGCCTACTTGACGTCGACCTTGGCGCCCGGGAAGAGCCGCAGCTGGCCGTCGGTCACCACGCGCTCGCCGGGGGCGACCCCCTTGTCGATGACCGTCTCGCGGCCGGCCGTGCGGCCGAGGGCGACCGGACGCGAGTCCGCGGTGAGGTCGGGCTTCACGACGAACACGAACGAGCCCTTCTGGCCCGTCTGCACCGCCTGCGAGGGCACGACGACGGCGTCGCGCTGCGTGGTGAGCGTGAGGACCGTGTTGACGAACTGCCCGGGCCAGAGCGTCCGCTCCGCGTTCGTGAAGGTGGCCTTCAGCTGGATCATGCCCGTCGCCGCGTCGACCGTGTTGTTGACGAACGTGACGGCGCCCCGCGCGCGCGCCTCGGACGGCCCCGGCGGCCCGGCCTCGACCGTGAGCGCGCCCGCCGACTGATACCGCCGGATGTCGGCGAGGAACTGCTCCGGCACGCCGAAGGTGACGTAGATCGGCGAGATCTGGTTGATCGTCACCATCGGGTTGCCGACGTCGTTGGCCTTCACGACGTTGCCCTCGTGGATCAGGAGGTTCCCGGTGCGGCCGGCGAGCGGCGCGCGGAGCCGCGTGTACTCGAGCTGCAGGCGGGCGCTCTCGACGATGGCCTCGTCCGCGCGGATCGTCGCGCGCGCGTTCTCGACGCTCGCCTCGGCCGCCTGCGCGGAGGCCCGCGCGTTGGCGACCGCGGCCTCGCCGGCGCGCACGGTCGCGGCGAGTGCCGTGGCGGCGGTCTTCACCGTGTCGTACTGCTCGCGGGCCACGAACTCGCGCTCGACGAGATCGCGGTAGCGGCGCTCCTGCACCCGCGCGGTGTCGAGCAGCGCGCGGTCGCGCTCCACGTTCGCCTGGGCCTGCTCCACGCTCGCCCACTGCTGGAGCAACGCCGCCTGTGCCTGCGCGAGCTGCGCCCGGTCGCGCGCGAGCGCCGCCTGCGTCTGCGCGAGCGCCGCCTCGAAGGGCCGCGGGTCCAGCGTGAACAGCAGCTGGCCCGCGCGGACGTCCTCGCCCTCCGTGAAGTGCACCTTCTGGATCTGCCCGTTCACCTGCGAGAGAACGCCGACCGTCGTCAGCGCCTGGACGGTGCCGATCGCCGTGACGCTCAGCGGCACGTCCTTGCGCTCGGCGACCCCCACCGTCACCGGCACCGGCCGCGGCTTGACGGCGGCGTTCGCGCCGTCCCCCGGCCCGCGGTTGCACGCGGCGAGGGCCACGGCGAGGACGACGGCGATGACGGCCGGGCCGGTCCCGCCCCGCGCGCTCATCGGCCGTTCCTCGCCGACCCGGAGAACGCCCCCGCCAGCCGTCGCAGGAAGCGCGCGCGGCGCCGGCGGAACTCGGGGTCGCTCGGCGCCAGGCCCGTCACGAGGCGGGTCACCTGCGGGAACGCCACGGGAAACGTGGTGAGGGCCATCAGCGACAGGAGGACCTGGGCCGGATCGAGGTTCCTCGCGAGGCTGCCCTGGGCTTGCCGTCGCCGCAGGTGCGCGACCCCCCGCGCCATCACCCGCCGCCGCGCGCGTTCGTCGATCACGGGGCCCGTGCCCACGCGCAGCGCCTCCCACTCCATCAGCCGCACCCAGTCGGGATCGGCGGACACGCGCTCGAGCCAGTAGGGCAGGCTCTTCGCGAGATCCGCCGGCTCGAGGGCGAGCCACTCGAGCCGCTCCCCCAGCTTCAGTCGCAGGATCGCGCGGAACAGGTCGTTCTTGTTGCCGAAGTAGTGGTACAGCATCCGCTTGTTCGCGCGGGCCCGGCTGGCGATGCGGTCCACGCGCGCGCCCGCGAACCCGCGTGCCGAGAACTCCTCGAGCGCGGCGGCCAGGATCCGCGCCCGCGTGGAGCGCGGGTCCCGAGCGCCGTTGGTAACCATATGGTTACCAATGGTACCATGGCGGCCTCGTGCCCAAGGTCCGGGTCGGCGACATCGGGCTGCACTACATCGAGCACGGCCGGGGCGATCCCCTGCTGCTCGTCATGGGCTTCGGCGGCGACCATCTCGCCTGGGGCTTTCAGGTCCCCGCGTTCGCGGCGCGCCACCGCGTCATCGCCTTCGACAACCGCGGCGTCGGCCAGACCGACGCGCCCGACGCCCCCTACTCGACGCGTGTGATGGCCGACGACGCCGTCGGCCTCCTCGACGCGCTCGGGATCGAGCGCGCGCACGTGCTGGGTGTCTCGATGGGCGGCATGATCGCGCAGGAGCTGGCGCTCAATCATCCCGGGAGGGTCCGGACGCTGCAGCTGCACTGTACCTACGCGCGCCCCGACGGCTACATCCTGGCGCTCGTCGACGCGTGGTGCCGCGTCCGCACGACCTTCGACCAGGAGCACGCGCTCCGCACGATCGCACTTTGGCTCTTCGCGCCCGCCACGTACAACGAGCGGCCCGAGCTCGTCGAGACGCTGCTCCAGACCGCGCTCGCGAATCCGCATCCGCAGTCCGTGACCGGCTTCCTCCGGCAGGGCGACGCCGTCCGCGCGCACGACACGCTCGATCGCCTCGAGAAGCTCCGCTGTCCGACGCTGGTGAGCGTGGCCGAGGACGACATCCTGGTGCCGCCGCGCTTCACACGCGAGCTGGCCGCGCGGATCCCCGGCGCCGAGCTCCGGACGATCCCGGGCGCCGGGCACGTCTACTTCTGGGAGCGGCCCGAGGTCTTCAACGAGATATGCCTGGACTTCATCGCCAGGCACGCGAAAGCCTGACGACCGCAGTTTTTCACGCCGGCGCCCGAGCGGTGTCTCATCGGGTGATGGCGGCGATCCCGAGGGCGACGGAGCGCGAAGCGGCCGGCTTCATGATGTCGGCCGTGTTCGTCTGTCTGGCCTCCGTCCGGGACGTCTACCTCGGCGGACTCTTCCAGCGGCTGAGCCCGCTCGACGTGGCGGTCGTGGCGTTCGCCCTGTGCTCGGTGATCTTCCTGCCGATCGCGTTGGCCCGGAGCCCCGAGAGCCTGCGCGTGGCGCTCCGGCGCCCCCGCGAGCTCTTCTGGATCAACGCGACCTCCGCGCTCGCCTGGATCGCTTTCTTCTTCGCGCTCGAGACGATCGAGCCGCTCATCGTCCAGATCCTCTTCTCCGGCATCGGGCCGCTGTCCGTCGTCTGGATCGACCGCCTGATCTCGGGGGCGGCAGCGGCGGCGGGGCTCGGCCGCGCCGAGCGGCGCGCGCACCTCGGATTGCTGGCGTCCCTCGGGCTCGCGGCCCTGGTCGTCCTGTGCGGGCTGTCGGGAGCCGGGCCGCAGCCCCTCGGCCGCGCGGTGCTCGGAGCCGTCCTCGCGGCCGGCGCGGGGCTCTCGATCAGCGTGAATACGATCCTCTGCCGCCAGCTGAACGACGCCGGCGTGGATCCCGCCGCCCTGGTCTCGGTCCGCTTTCCCGGCGCGGTCGCCCTCGCGCTCGCGCTGGCGATCCCGACGGGTCACGGCTTCGCGTCCCTGTACTCGGCGAGCGCGCTGCCGACCGTGCTGGGCGCCTCTGCGCTCCTCGTCGTCTTCCCGATCTACGTGAACCAAGTCGGGATTTCGCTGGCGTCACCGCTGACGGTGCGCGTCGTCCTCGCGGGCGCGCCCGTCCTGATCTTCCTGCTCCAGCTCGTGGACGGCCGGATGTCCGCGTCGCCCTACTCGCTCGCCAGCGGGGTGATCTACGGTGTCTTCGCCGTGTCGGCCGCGGTCACTCGACGGCGCGCGATCCGCGCCGACAATCCGGAGAAGGGTTAGAGCCTACGCGCGTTACGAGGAGCGCCACGGCTTCGCCGGGGCGCTGCCGAGCGCCGGGGGGGATTGGGGGCCATCTCGGGGCCCCCATGTGATTCAGTCCCAGAGGTAGGCGCGCGGATTGACCGGCGCGCCGCGCACGATGATCTCGTAGTGCAGGTGCGGTCCCGACGTGCGCCCGGTGTTGCCCGAGTAGCCGATCAATCCGCCGCGCTCCACCTTCTGCCCCGGCTCCACCGCCGCCTTCGAGAGATGCCCGTAGAGCGTCCGGACGTCGTTGCCGTGGTCGAGGATCACCGTGACGCCGTACTCGGGCTGGGTCCCGCTGAAGGAGACGGTGCCGCCGGCCGGGGCCTTGACCTGCGTGCCGCGCTCGGCCCGGATGTCGATGCCGCTGTGGTACTCCGTGACGCTCACCCACGGGGACTGACGATGGCCGTATTCGGAGTTCACGGGTCCGCGGACCGGCCAGCGCGACGGCAGCGCGGCGAGCGCCTTGCCCGCGCGCGCCATGAGACGGTCGAGCGCGCGAAGGCTCTCGCCCTCCTGCGCGACGATCTCGGCGAGCCGGTTGAGCTCGTCGCCCGGCGTCGGGCGCACGGGCGGCCGGTCGGGAAGCGCCGCGCCGCCGATACCCTTGTCGCGTCCGCCGGGCCGGAGCTCGGGGCCGAAGGGCTCCCAGATCCGCGCGTGCAGCTCCTGCCAGCCGGTGACGTCCTTGCGGATGTCGGCGACGCGCCGGTTGAGCGAGTCGATCGTTCGCTTCTGCTCCTCGATCTGCCCGGCGAAGGTCACCGCCTCGCGCGTGAGCCGGCGCAGCTGCAGCCAGTCGCTCAGCAGCGCCCCGGTCGCGGAGACGACGACGGCGAGGAGGACGAAGGCGAGGAAGGCGGCGGGACGGGGAAAATTGAACCGAACCACGCGAAGCCCGTCGCCCCGGACGATGAGCAGACTGAACTGCTTCTTGAGACGATTCACCCGCCTGCGTCTCCCCTTCGGGCCCGTCCGAGAGACCGGCCCGGCGCACGTCCACCCAACGTCGGGCACTCCAGCCCGTTGGTCTGGTTGCGCGGTTTGTAGCATCCTGTTGGGGATGCTGTCAACCGGGGAAAGCCCCGGTCCGCGAGCGACATCGGCGTCGCTCATGACGGTCTGCCCTCGCAATCCCCATGCCGATCGGAGCGCCCGCAGTCTCGCTCACTTACACGCGCCAGGGTCGGACCAAACGGTGGCGGGGGCGGCGCCGTGCCGCGGCGACCGGCGTGCTATCATCCTTTTACCCGGGGAAGGAGCGCATGGACGACTTCTATCGGATCAAGCGGCTGCCTCCCTACGTCTTCGCCATCGTCAACGATCTGAAGACGAAGGCTCGGGCCCGTGGCGAAGACGTCATCGACCTCGGCATGGGCAACCCCGATCTGGGCACCCCGAAGCACATCGTTGCCAAGCTGATCGAGGCCGCGCAGAATCCCAAGAACCATCGCTATTCAGCCTCGCGCGGCATCACGCGCCTCCGCGTGGCGATCACCAAGTGGTACCGGGACCGCTACGGCGTCGAGTTGGACCCCGAGTCGGAAGCTATCGCGACGATCGGCGCCAAGGAAGGCCTCGCGCACCTGACCCTGGCAGTCCTCCAGCCCGGCGACGGGGTCCTCGTGCCCAACCCGACCTATCCCATTCACTCCTACTCCGTCGTCATTTCCGATGGCGACCTCCGCTCGGTCCCGCTCACGCCGGACGGCGACTTCTTCGCGCGTCTGCAAGAAACGGCGAAGCTCGCGTGGCCCAAGGCGAAGCTCCTGATCCTGTCGTTCCCGCACAACCCGACGACGATGTGCGTGGACCGCGCGTTCTTCGAGCAGGTCGTGGCGTTCGCGCGCGAGCACCGGCTGATGGTCGTCCACGACTTCGCCTACGCCGACCTCGCGTTCGACGGCTACAAGCCGCCCTCGTTCCTCGAGGTGGAGGGCGCGAAGGACGTCGGCGTCGAGCTCTTCTCGATGACCAAGTCGTACAACATGGCAGGCTGGCGCCTCGCCTTCTGCTGCGGGAATCCCAAGATGATCCACGCGCTCGCGCGGATCAAGTCGTACCTCGACTACGGCGTTTTCCAGCCCATCCAGATCGCCGGCATCATCGCGCTCGAGGGCGACCAGTCGGTCGTCGGTGAGATCAACGAGGTCTACCGCAAGCGCCGGGACACGCTCGTGGACGGGCTCAACAAGATGGGCTGGTTAGTCCCCAAACCCAAGGGGACGATGTTCGTCTGGGCGCCGATCCCGGAGCCCTTTCGTACGCTCGGCTCGCTTGAATTCGCCAAGCTCCTCATCCAGGAGGCGAGGGTGGCCGTCTCGCCGGGCATCGGCTTCGGCGAGTACGGCGAGGGTCACGTGCGCTTCGCCCTCGTCGAGAACGAGCAGCGGATCCGGCAGGCGCTGCGGGGCCTCAAGACCCTCGGTCGCTGAGCCCGTGAGCCGCGTCGACGAGGTCCGGATCGGCTTGCTGGGGCTCGGCACCGTCGGCGCCGGCGTCGTGAAGATCCTCCAGACGCGCCGCGAGAATCTGGAGGAGCGCGCGGGCTGCCGTCTCACCCTCGCCGCGATCGCCGACACGGATCTCACCCGCCCGCGCGAGGGGCTCGACCTCACGGCGCTGCCGCTGACGGCCGACGCCAACCGCGTGCTCGAGGATCGCTCGATCCCCGTCGTCGTCGAGCTGGTCGGCGGCCTCGAGCCCGCGCGGACCTTCATCCTCAAGGCTCTCGCGGCGGGCAAGCACGTCGTGACCGCGAACAAGGCGCTGCTCGCCCACCACGGCCAGGAGCTGTGGGAGGGGGCGCGGCGGCGCGGCGTGTCGCTCGGCTTCGAGGCCGCGGTCGGGGGCGGCATTCCGTTGATCCGCGCCGTGAAAGAGGGGCTCACCGCCAACCGCGTGCTCAGCGTCTTCGGCATCGTCAACGGGACGTCCAACTACATCCTGTCGAAGATGACCGACGAGGGCCTCGACTTCGCGATGGTCCTCAAGGACGCGCAGGCCCAGGGGTATGCCGAGGCCGATCCCACGCTCGACGTCGAGGGCATGGACTCGGCGCACAAGCTGCAGATCCTCGTGACGCTCGCGTTCCGGACCTTCGTGGACCTCAAGGACGTCCACACCGAGGGGATCACGCGCGTGACCGGGCAGGACATCGAGTACGCGCGCGAGCTCGGCTACCGGATCAAGCTGCTCGCGATCGCCAAGGCTTCGGACGGCGCCGTGGAAGTCCGCGTCCACCCCACGATGATCCCCGCGGCCTCCCCGCTCGCCGCGGTGAGCGGCGTCTTCAACGCCGTCTTCATCACCGGCGACGCCGTCGGCGACCTCATGTTCTACGGCCGGGGCGCCGGCCAGATGCCGACGGCGTCCGCCGTCTGGTCCGACGTGCTCGAGATCGCGCGGCGGATCGCGCACGGCGTGCCCGCCCTCGCGCTCGACCTGCCGTCGGCCCTGCCGCAGCCCCAACCGCTCCAGCCGATGGACAAGATCCGCTGCTGCTACTACCTGCGCGTGATGGCGCAGGACCGGCCCGGTGTGCTCTCGCGTGTCGCGGGCATCCTTGGCGACCACAAGATCTCGATCGCCAACGTCATCCAGAAGGGACGCGCCAAGCGCGACGCCGTGCCGGTCGTCATGCTGACCCACGAGGCGCGCGAGCGCGACATGCGCCGGGCGCTGACCGCGATCGACCGCCTCGACGACGTCGCCGCGGCGACGATGATGATCCGGGTGGAGGGCGGACCCGCGTGAGCGCGTGGCCCGGTGTCATCGAACGCTACCGGAAATATCTGCCCGTCACCGAGCGCACGCCGATCGTCACGCTGCTCGAGGGCAACACGCCGCTCGTCCCGGCGCCGAGGCTCGCGGAGGCGACCGACCCGAGTCTCTCGATCTGGCTCAAGTGCGAGGGGTTCAACCCGACGGGCTCGTTCAAGGACCGCGGGATGACGATGGCGGTCTCGAAGGCCGTCGAGGCGGGCTCGCGCACGATCATCTGCGCCTCCACGGGCAACACGTCGGCCTCCGCCGCGGCCTACGCCGCGCGCGCCGGCGTCCGCGCGTTCGTCATGGTCCCCAAGGGCTCGGTCGCGCTCGGCAAGCTGTCGCAGGCGGCCATCCACGGCGCCCGCGTGCTGACCGTGGACGGGAGCTTCGACCAGGCGCTCACGATCGTGCGGCGCATCGCCGAGACCCAACCGATCACGCTCGTGAACTCGGTGAATCCGTTCCGCCTCGAGGGGCAGAAGACCGCCGCCTTCGAGGTCATGGACCAGCTCGGCCGCGCGCCCGACTACCACCTGGTTCCGGTCGGCAACGCCGGCAACATCACCGCGTACTGGCGCGGGTACCGCGAGTATCACAAGGCGGGCGTCATCAAGGAGCTGCCGCGGATGATCGGCTTCCAGGCCGCGGGGGCGGCGCCGATCTACGAGAACCGCGTGATCGAGGAGCCGCGCACCGTCGCCACCGCGATCAAGATCGGCAATCCGGCGTCCTGGGGCCCGGCGCTCGAGGCGATGAAGGACTCGAAGGGCTGGGTGGACGTCGTGACGGATGAGGAGATCCTCCGGGCCTACCGGATGCTCGCGCGCGAAGAAGGAATCTTCATGGAGTCCGCATCCGCGGCGACCGTGGCCGGCCTGATCAAGCTGGTCAAGGCGAGCCGCTTCGAGCCGGGCTCCACGCTCGTCCTCACGCTCACGGGCCACGGGCTCAAGGATCCCGACACGGCGCTCGAGTCCGCGTCGCGGCCGACGACGGTGCCCGCCGAGATCGACGCCGTCCTCCAGCAGCTCGGCCTCTGAGCCGGCTCAAGCTCCTCTTCGGCGTCGCCCTCAGCGTCGCCCTCGCCGTCTGGCTCCTCCGCTCCGTCGACTTCGCCGAGCTGGGCACGGCGCTCGCCCGCGCCGACTGGCGCTGGGCTGCGCTCTCGGTGGCCGCGGCGCTCGTCGGGCTCTGGACCCGAGCCCGTCGCTGGTTCTGGCTCTTCCCGCCCGGCTCCAACCCGCCGGGCGTCATGGCGGGCGTCCTGATCGGCTACATGGCCAACAACGTCCTGCCGCTGCGCGCGGGCGAGGTCGTCCGCGTCTACATCGTCACGCGGCGCTGGCGCGCGGCGGGGCGGCCGCACGCGCTCTGGCTCGTCGTGGCCACGCTCGTCATCGAGCGCGTGCTGGACAGCCTCGCGGTCGTGCTGATCCTGGCCGTGCTCGTACTGCTGATCCCGGTGCCCGCGGCGCTCCAGTGGGCCGCGGCCGTGCTCCTCGCAATCGACGTCGTCGGCATCGGCGTGCTCGTCGCCGCGACGGCCGCGCCGGACCGGATGCGCGGGGTCGTCGCAAGGCTGACGGGCCGCTGGCCGGGCCTCGAGCGGCTCGCGCTGCATGCCTTCGACACGGCGCTCGCCGGGCTCGACGGGATCCGCGCCCGCACCCACTGGCTGCCGCTCGCGGCGTGGACGGTCGTCGTCTGGGTCGCGCCGGCCCTCGCGGCGTGGACGATGCTGCGCGCGATGCACCTGGATCTGCCGTTCGTCGCGGGCTGGACGGTGATCGCGTTCGTCGGGCTGGGAATCTCGGTGCCCTCGGCACCCGGTTACGTCGGCGTCTTCCACGCCGCCGCCGTGCTCGCGGTCGAGGCCTTCGGCGTGCCGCGCGCGCAGGCGCTCGGCTACGCGATCCTCTTCCACGCGAGCCAGTTCGTGCCGATCACGCTGGCGGGGTGGGTCACGCTCGTGCGCGAGGGCGTGTCCCTCGGCGAGGCCGCGCACGCACCGCGGCCCGGCGAGTGAGACTGGCCCCTGGCCGATGCTGATCGAGTCGTTCGCGCCGGAGCCGGACACGGCGGCGGCGTACGAGATCCGGATCGCGGCGCCGCCGGCGACGGTCTACCGGGCGCTCTGGACGGCGGACTTCCGCTCGCCAGTCGTCACGGGGCTGATGGCGTTGCGCTCGCTGCCGGCGCTCCTGCTCCACCCGCGGCGCGCACGCCGCCCGCGTCGGAGGATCACGCTCCAGATGCTGGTCGACGGCGGGTTCGGCCGGCTCGCGGAGGAGCCGGGCCGCGAGATCGTGCTCGGCGTCGCCGGCCGCTTCTGGCGGCCCACCGGCAACGTCCTGCCCTTCTGCCAGGAGGACTTCTCGAGTCCGGTGGCGCCGGGACTCGCGCGCGCCGTCTGGAACTTCGTGGCGCGCGACGGGGGCGACGGGCGGACGGTCCTGTCGACCGAAACTCGCGTCGTCTGCGGCGACGCGGCGAGCCGGCGGAAGTTCCGTCGCTACTGGCTGGTCGTCGGGCCGTTCAGCGGCATGATCCGCCGCTCGATGCTCCGGGCCGTCCGCCGCGAGGCCGAGCGCGGCGCGGCGACCTAACGACGTGGGGGGCCCCGAAATGGCCCCCCAGCGCAGGCTCGCCTCGGCCGTCCTTCACAGGGTCGCCTCGCCTTCGGCTGCGGCTCCTCCGGCCGACCTGCGGCTTCGCAGTCCCATACCCCCCAACGCTCGGAGCGCCCCGGGGAACCCGTGGCGCTCCTCGATATAACTCAGCAGGCTCTAACGGCCGCCGGGGCCGGTGCCGGGCGCGCGCTCGGTGCGGTGGAACTCGCCGGCGGGCGTGATCGCCAGCCGGATGGTGGGCACGCTCCCCTTCGGCTTGATGTGGTGGAAGTGGTTCGCGGGCGCGAAGACGAAGTCCCCGGCCCTGGCGTGGACCGGCTCGCCGCCCTCGATCTCCCAGTCGATCTCGCCCTCGACGACGAACCACCACTCATCGGTCAGGTGGTAGTGGCGGTCGGTCTTGTGGCCCGGTGGCTGGCAGATCAGCGTGCCCGACATCTGCTCGTTGACGACGATCTTCTCCACCCACGGGGGCGCGCCCTTGGTCTTCTTGATCTCCTCCACGCGCGCGTGGAGCGTTCCCCCTCCGAGCAATCCCTTCGCGGTCACGGTCGCCATGGTCGTCCCCCTTGGGGGCCGATCATAGCCCACGCCAGCCCTTCAGCAAGGCTTCCGGGGTGGTGGCCGGGACCGGTCTTGCCAGCACGATCGTCCCCTGCCCGTCGCAGCCGCCAACCTCGCAGCCGCGTCCCGCGACGAACTCGCGGACGGTGAGCGCGGCGACGGCGGCGTCGAGCATGTCCTTCGGCCCGCGCGCGAAATCGCGCAGGTCGAGGCGCCCGATGGACGCGGGCACGCGGGCGAACTGCGCGTAGGACGCGCTCGGGAAGATCTCGTACACGACGCCGGTCCGCCCGAGACCAGCTTCGAGGCCGCGGAAGATCGCGAAGCCGAGCTCCATCCACCCGGGCCGCCGGCCCCGGGCGAGCGGCGTCCACTGGATCCGGACTCCCTCGGCGGCTGCCACCACGACATCGGCGTGGCGTCCGAGACCCTTCTCGCTGCGGGCCTTGGGCCGCCACGCGCGTCGGGCGCCGTCCCAGTACCAGCGCCGGGGCGCGCGCAGCGGCGCGCGGGGCGCGTCGATCCCCACCGCGACGGTGGCGGTCCGGGCGAAGGAGCGGCAGAAGTCCACGAGGT